>CANRLA010000068.1 GCA_947631315.1 uncultured Clostridia bacterium
CCTGCTAGACCACCTCGGGTTACACAAGATTTACTCTCCCTTCCTGAAAATTCTGTTGTTAACTCACATACATTCCCTGCCATATCAAATATATGACACATCTCATCCCCTGTCATGCCTGTATCTTTTAAAATTGATATTGTACTTTTCGCATTTGCATAATTTTTATTTTCTTCCTTCATTGATTGTATATATACTATCGCTGTATCCCATGCATAACTATTTACCAAATCACTTTCTACATATTTCGCTTCTTTATCTTTAGTTTCATACACTCCTCGCGCTGCTGATGATGCAGTTTTTTGTGTTAAACTATTACGTACTGCTCCTGCTTTTGATATCTCTTCACTTCCATCTCCTGCTTCATATCTTGCTATATAATATCCATGTTTATCTTCTACACTTTGTATAAATTTTGCCAAATTTTTAGCTCCCGCTCCTCCATCTAGTCTGACAGTTTTTATAGATTCATAATAATACTCTTCAATTGGTATGTCTGCTTCTTGATTAGTTCCATTTTGTTCCATTTTCGGTGTTCCATCCTCTTTATCAAACGTATACCTCCCTAGTGTTATTTCTACTGTTTTATTATTATCTACTTTAATTAAATCTTCTTCATTTTCAGAACCTGTCATTTTATTGTCTCCATCTACATTACTTACTGGTATCCATACAAATTGGTTTCCTTTTGTATCTTCTACTACTATTCCTTCTTGTACTGTATCTCCTGAATCTGCTGCTATTTTGAATTCTCCTGGTATTACTACTTTATTTCCATTTCCATCTGTCACTGTTGTTGTTTCTTCAAATTTTTCTGCTTTACTTTTTGCATCTGCTATTGACATTGGGGTTGGTGTTCCTTCTGATGGTGTTGGAGTACTTGGTGTTGGATTTCCACTTCCATACTTGTCTATTGCTTTTTCTATATCTGTTATTATTCCTTCTTCATTTGTTTGGGCTTTCTTATACTTTTCTGCTCCTTCTTTTGCTTTCTCAAATAATCCTCCATCTGATAATGCTATATTTAATGTTACTCCTGCCAAAATCAACAAGATTACTATTGTTACTACTAGAGCTATTAATGTGATTCCTCTCTCTTGTAATTTTTGTTTGTTAGCTATCTTTTTAAATTTTAAATTCTTACATTTTTTATTTAATATTTTCCTTTTTTCTATCATTTGTAAATTGTTCCTTTCTTTTTTCTTTATGTTAATTTTTATTAAGGAAAAAACTTAATAAAAAAAGAATAAATCTTATAATTAGCCTATACTAGGCATTTTATTAGATTTATTCTTTTTATTTTTTATTATTTTGTTACTTATTTTTCATTTTTTTATTCTTGATTTAATGCTATTATTATGCTATATTTTTCATATATTAATTTTTATTAAGTTTTTTCAT
Source organism: uncultured Clostridia bacterium (assembly GCA_947631315.1). GTDB lineage: Bacteria > Bacillota > Clostridia > TANB77 > CAG-508 > CAG-793. The sequence continues at coordinate 1,402 of CANRLA010000068.1, forward strand.
TAATAAAATTTTAGTCTTCCCATTCCATTTCATATGAACCAATTTTTACAATGTCTCCATCTTTAATTCCTAGCTTCTTTAATTTTTTATTTAAACCGATTTCATCTAGTTTTTTGTGAAGGTAAAATAATGACTCATTATCAGTAATATTGACTTTTCTTATTATTCTATCTACTGCTTCTCCTTCTACTATAAACTTGTTTTTTTCTTTTGTTACTGTAAATTCGTCTTTATCTTCTTTTAATGTATATAACTTTGTATTTTCTGAGTCTTTGTTTATCTCAATTAAATCTTCTTTTGGAAGAGTTTTTAATGTTTTTGAAACATAATCCATAAGGTTATCTATGCCTTCACCAGTAACTGCTGATATCTTAAAGATTTTTACATTATCTTTGTTTGCCATTTTTTCTAATTCATTGTATAAATTTTCATCAGTCATGCAATCTGCCTTGTTTGCAACTATTATTTGAGTTCTTTTTACAAGTTTTTGACTGTATTTTTCTAATTCATTATTAATTGTTTTATAATCTTCTACTGGATTTCTTCCTTCAATACCTGAAACATCTATAAAATGTAATAATAGTCTTGTTCTTTCAATATGGCGAAGAAATTCTATCCCTAGACCTGTTCCTTCACTAGCTCCTTCAATTATTCCTGGTATATCTGCAATAACAAAACTTTCTCCATACTTTGAAGTTACAACGCCTAGATTTGGCTCAATAGTGGTAAAATGATAATTTGCAATTTTAGGGCTTGCGGATGTTACTTTAGATAAAAATGTTGACTTGCCTACATTTGGAAAACCTAGAAGTCCTACATCTGCTAGCAATTTTAATTCTAAGATTAACTCTTTTTCTATTCCTGGTTCACCATCTTGTGCAAATCTTGGCGCTTGTCTAGTTGAGGTTGCAAAATGTGAATTTCCTAATCCACCTTTTCCACCTTTTAGTATTAGAGCTTCTTGGTTTGGATGAGATAAATCTGCTAAGACTTGATTAGTATTTGCATCTTTAATAACTGTTCCTATTGGAACTGGAATGTAAAGACTCTCTCCGCTCTTGCCATACTTTCTAGCTCCTTGACCATTTTCTCCATTTTCAGCTTTAAATTTTTTCTTATATCTAAATTCAATTAATGTATTAGCATTTTGATCTACTTTAAAGTAAACATCTCCACCTCTTCCACCGTCTCCTCCGTCAGGTCCTCCCGCTGCTACATATTTCTCATGTCTAAATGATATTGCTCCATTTCCGCCTTTGCCTGAGCTTGCATATATTTTAACATAGTCTGTAAACATTGAAAACTATCCTTTCATTTATTATACTAATATATCTAGTATAGCAAATTTTATGCAAAATAGCAAATCTTACTCTTCATCTTTAGACGCATTAAGTTTAATTAGTTTCATTATTTCCACAATTATAATTGGCATAAACATTAATAATATACATTCTAATATTTTATCTACTGGAAGTGCTATTATTCCAAACAAACTTTGAAGTCCCGGTATTAGCAATACTAAAAACATTAAAAGACTTGATGCACCTATTGCTAACAACAACATTTTATTATTAAATATTCCTGTCTTAAATATTGACTCTCTATTGCTTCTTATATTAAATACATGAATAAGTTCTCCAAATGCTAATACTATAAATGCCATTGTTTGACCTATTTCTATTTTTATATCTTCTACTGATAAATTTGGATACATGTTTTGCATTTTAGCAATCGTTTCATCACCTGATGCTAAACCTAGTATAAATGCTATCAATGTTATTAATCCTATCATTATACCTTGATAAACAATTCTCCAAGTCATTCCTTTTGTAAATATTCCTTTGTTTTTATTAGGCTTTCTTTGCATTACATTTTTACTTGCTGGGTCTACTGATAGTGCTAGCGCTGGAAGTGAGTCTGTTACTAAGTTTATCCATAATAGTTGTGGCACTAAGAATATTACAATTTTATCTATTCCAATATTAAATGCGTTGCTTAATACTGGTGTTAACAATATTGATAAAAATAGCACTACTATTTCACCAATGTTGCTTGATAATAAGAATTGAATTGCTTTTAAAATATTATCATAAATTCTTCTTCCTTCTTCAACACTGTCTACTATTGTTGCAAAATTATCATCTGTTAAAATTAAATCTGCCGCTTCTTTTGATACATCAGTTCCTACAATTCCCATAGCACATCCTATGTTAGCAGTCTTTAATGCTGGTGCATCATTTACTCCATCTCCTGTCATTGCAACGACTTCTCCGTAGCTTTGCCATGCTTTTACTATTCTTACTTTATGTTCTGGAGATACCCTTGCATACACTGAATATATTTTTACATTTTTTCTTAAATCCTCATCAGACATTTTTTCTAGTTCTAAACCTGTTATTGCTTCTGATTCGTCTTGTAATATTCCTAATTCTTTTGCTATTGCAATTGCTGTAATCTTGTGGTCTCCAGTTATCATTACAGTTCTTATTCCAGCAGTCTTACATTTTGCAACTGCTTGTTTTACTTCCATTCTTGGTGGGTCAATCATTCCGCACATTCCTAAGAAAATCAAGTTTTCTTCTAGTTCTTTCATTTCTTCTTTTGATGGTTTATGGTCAATTTCTTTATATGCCATTCCTAAAACTCTTAAAGCATCTTTTGCCATATTTTCATTTTCTTGTTTTATTTTTTCTTCGAATTCATCTGTTTTGTCTATTGTTTCCCCATTTAATTCTATCTTAGTGCATCTTTCTAAAAGTTCATCTATTCCGCCTTTTGTATAAACAAAATATCTATCTCCAACTTTATTTACTGTTGTCATTAATTTTCTTTCTGAGTCAAATGGAATTTCTTCTACTCTCTTATATTCTTCAAATTTACTTGGATTAAAATCAAGTGTAAATCCCATATCTACTAGCGCTGTTTCAGTTGGGTCTCCTATTAATTCTTTATCTTTGCCTATTTTTGTATCATTGCATAGCATACTTGTATAAACTAAGCCTCTTAATTCGTCATCTATTTCACTAATGTTTTCTAGTTTTTCTGTTTTATTGTTCCAAAATATTTTCTTTACTGTCATCTTATTTTGAGTAAGTGTTCCTGTTTTATCACTACAAATTACAGTAGTACAGCCCAATGTTTCAACAGCTGGAAGTTTCTTTACAATAGCATGTTTTTTTACCATTCTTTGAACACCTATCGCAAGAACTATTGTTGAAACTGCTGCTAAACCTTCCGGAATCGCTGCAACTGCTAAAGATACTGCTGTCATAAACATATCAAGAGGTTCTTTTCCATATGCTAAACCTATTAAAAAGATTACAGCACATATAATTAGAGCAACTATTCCTAGGATTTTTCCTAATTTATTTAACTTTTGTGCAAGTGGCGTTTCTTCCTTTTTTGTAGAACTTATGATTTCAGCAATTTTTCCAACTTCTGTATTCATTCCTGTTTCAACTACTATGCCCTTACCTCTACCATAAGTTACAAGTGATGAAGAAAATAGCATATTAATTCTGTCTGCTATTCCTATCTCTTTGTCATCTAATTCATTTGATATTTTATCAACTGGTAATGATTCTCCAGTAAGCGCTGACTCTTGAACTTTTAAATTAACAGATTCAATTATTCTTAAATCTGCTGGTACATAGTCTCCTGTGTCTAGTACGACGATATCACCTACAACTAATTCTCTTGCTGGTAATATGACTTGTTTTCCATCTCTTATTACTTTTGCAGTATGCGCGCTTAATTTTTGAAGAGCCTCCAAAGATTTTTCTGCTTTTTGTTCCTGTGCCACACCAATTATTGCATTTGCAATAATTACAATCATTATTATAATAGTATCTGTTAATCCTTCGCCATTAATAGAGCCTATTATTCCTGAAATTATTGCAGCAATTATCAAAACAATAATCATAAAGTCTTTAAATTCTTCTAAAAACTTTACAATTATGCTTTTCTTTTTTCCTTGTTTTAATTCATTAAACCCATTTTTTTCTTGTCTTTTTAAGACTTCTTCATTACTTAATCCATTAATTATATCTGTTTTTAGTTCACTTTCAACAGATTCTACTTTTTTTGTATACCAATTATCCATAAGTCAAATTTATATAATCAATTAATATAGAGATAATTGATTATTTTCCCTTCTTTAAAATTTTATTTAATTATATTTTTATTAACAATAAAATTTTATTTCATCTATGCTATTTATATGATAATATTCTTTCCATTTATTAATAATTAAAAAATAATGTCTTGAAATTATACTTAATAATTTGTTTAATTCATGCTCTGAAATCTTACTATTATTATTTGCTATTATACACCCACCTGCTCTAGTTAACCACACTTTAGTAGAGTTTTTAGTTATATTACCTTTTGAAATGTGTACATGAATAGGTTCATTATTTTCATTTGACCAAAAATATATTTTGTAACCGGTAGCACTCAAATATACTAGGCAATTTTTATTCCTCCTTCTTTTGCATATTTATAAAATAGATCCGCACTACTTTGTACTACTTGTTTAAAAAATTCTATTTCATCTTCACTATAGTTGCCTTCCCATACTGTTATTTTATATGTTGGCAACTGTATTCTAACAGAATCAAAACCATTTTCAGTAGGTCTTTCAAAATGTACATCTATACATTCTAAATCATTTTCAATATATATATTTGAAAAGACTACTTCTGTTTCATCAGAATATTTTACATATGGATACATCATACTTGCTCACTCCTTACTTTTAATTAAAGAATTTATTGCATAAAAAAACCTTAGAATACTTATATAATATACCCTAAGGTTTTTATCTTGGTGACCCCTACGGGAATCGAACCCATGATTCAGCCTTGAGAGGGCTGCGTCTTAACCGCTTGACCAAGGGGCCATAACATAATTTATTATACATTAATTATGGTCCTTAGTCAACTAATTCTATGCAGTTTTTTAGAATTTCTTGTAATCTATCATTCCTTTTTGTTAAATACAAATATCCTATTAATGCTTCAAATGCAGTTGAGTACATATAATCTTCTAATGAAGCATGTTTTGGAAGATGATGATTTTCTGCATTTCTTCCTCTCCTTACAATCTCTTTTTCTTCTTCAGTCAATTCTAATTTTCTTAAAATTTCTGCTTGTGAAGATGCCTTCACATATTTTATAGATAATACATGCATTTTATGAGGATTTAGATTTGTAGTATTACTTAAATATGTTCTTATATACATTTCATATAAACTATCTCCAACATAAGCCCAAGTTAATGGGCTCATCATGTTTATCTCTTTTTCATTTTTTGTTATTAATTCTTCTTGAAATTCCATTTTTAATTCACTTTCTATTAATTTTTCTAAATTTTTCATTATTGCGTTTATTTATTTTTTATCAATATATTTTATATTTTTATGGCTTTTCTATTGTTATTTTTCCTAATTTACCATCTCTAAAATCATTTAAAATCATATCTGATATTTTTTGATAATTTATTCTACCTCCTGAAAGTATTGCACCTTTTTTTATTGCAATTTTATCTCTGATGTCTATTATTTCTTCATTTTCATCTATCAAAATATCATATCTTTTTTCTACATTTTCTTTATAATATTCTATCAAATATTTTAACAAGTTATATGCTATTTCTTCATTGTCTATTGCATTTTCGCCTATTGTATTTAAATATG
>CANRLA010000069.1 GCA_947631315.1 uncultured Clostridia bacterium
CTTGTTTTAGAAGTTTTACTAATGGTTCTATTGATTCTTGAACTTTAGCTTCTGTTTCATCTACTTCAGGAACTTGAACTTCTGTTTCAACTTCTTGAACATCAGCTTCTTCTGTAGATTCAACTGGTACAATAGTTTCTTTTGGAACTACAACTTCTAGTTCATTCTCTTTTGAAACTTCAGCTTCCATAGCATCTTCTTCTAAAACTTCTTCATCTGATACCATTGCTTCTAGTACTTCTTGTTTTAGAAGTTTTACTAATGGTTCTATTGATTCTTGAACTTTAGCTTCTGTTTCATCTACTTCAGGAACTTGACCTTCTGCTTTAATCTCCTCTTGTACTTCAATTTTTGGTTCTGCTACTTTATCTTCAGCTTCAATAATTGTTTTTTCTGCTGTAGACGCTAAAACAGCTAAATTAGATAATAACATAAATGAAACAGTTGAAAATGCTAGAAGTTTTTTAATTATCTTTCTCATAAGTTCTCTCCTTTCTTTAATTTATATTTTTATAATCAATAAATTATAATAATTTATATTATACTATGCGCCTAGTTTTAAGTCAATTATTTACTTTAAATATTATACGCTCTATGTATAAGTTTTAAATTTTGTTAAGCGTTTTCTTTATCTTAAGTTAAAAGACGTCGCTTTTAAACAACGTCTTTTTATTTTAATATGCCCTTGCTTTAGCTATAAATCTTTGTGTTCCATTATTATAACAAGTTATTAAAGTAATTTCAGTATGTCCATCTGTTAGTTGACTTGTACATGAGTTATCATAAGGGTCTATAACATCAGTTTCATATACTTTATAATCTAATGTCCTTCCTGAAATATCTGTAATTTTTACTATACTTCCTATTTGTATGTTTGGAAGTTTGCTAAAAAACTTAGTATTCTTATAATTATGTCCAACTATAACCATATTTCCTACTTGATTTGGAGCTGCACCCCAATATTTATTTAATGCAACTTTTAATAATTCTGTAGATGTTGAAGACAATACTGGATATTCTATTCCTAAACTTGGAATATTTAAAGTTGCTATAACATCATATTTTTCTCCATTAGAAGTTGTATATGTAACACTATCGCTTGTATTATTATTTTCATCGTTATCAATCATAGTTGTTATATTATCTTGCATTTCTTCTGAATTATCATTTTCCTGTGCAATTTTATTAACACTTAATATACTATTATTAATAGTGTTGTTTTCTTGACTTATAGAAGCATATATATTCATAGATGCAAAAAATAGAGGTATAAGTGTAATTACTTGCAGAAAAAATATAGTTTTTATAGATTTTTTCTTTTTTAATCTCTTTTTATGATTTATAGCTTTAGAGGAATGTATATTATTATCTTCAATATCTTTTGTATACAATATTTGGTTCATATAAGCTTCTCCTAAATTTTAACATAGAGGATGTATATTTGCATCCTCTTATTCTAATGAATGTTATATACCTTTATACTTTCTAGTTTTTAAATAAGAAAATATACCTACACCAACTGCAGCAATTAATGCCATAGTTACTCCTGTTCCAACTCCAGTTTGTGGTAATTTTCCTGTAGCTTTAGTTTTATCATTTTCATTCGTTGTTTTTCCGTTGCTACCACTATTGGTTGTTCCGCTATTGCTAGAACCTCCGTTATTTGTTTCTCCGTTTGATGAACTGCTTGGATTTTCATTGTTAGTTACATTAGATTTTTGTACTACTGTAACTGTGCAAGATGCTTTCTTATTACCATCTTGTGAAGTTACTGTTATAATAGTAGAACCTATTTTTTTAGGAGTTATCCTTCCTGCATTATCAATAGTTGCAACTGATTCATCACTTGAACTCCAAGTTATGATTTTATTAGTAGCATTGTCTGGGCTAAATTTAGGCGTTAATGTTAATGTCTTCCCTAATTCTACTTCTCCTGTTTTTGGTAGAGAAATACTCTCTAAAGCAATATCTGGTTGTAAATTATCAACTAGTATGTATCCATATAAATTTCTTATGCCATTACCTGCTAAGTAAATCCACATATAATATAATCCATAATCAGGAGCATTTACTGTCTCTTGTGTATACCCGTATCCATCTACATAGTTACCAAATCCATTCCAATAGCCCCATGGAGTCCAGTTTGAAGTTGGTGCTTTAGTTTTTAATAGTGATTGTAACTCATTAAAATTTCCATTTTTGTTTTTTATTTCTTTATATTTTGATATAACTTTTTCATCAGTTATTTTTTCGTATTGATAATATGCTTTGCTATTACCTGCTTGCCAAAAATTTACTTGAATATTACTTTTATCTAACTCTTTTCCATTATTTATTACATTGTAATTTGTTATATTCAAATATGGAATTGATAAATCTATTGGATGATGATCTACAACAACTTTTTTAGAATCATCAGTTTTATCTCTAATTGTTATATATCCTGTTTCAACCTGATTAATAACATCTATAAATTCATGAGTACCTAATGTAATATCTACAGTAGCTGTTGTTTCTGTGTATTCTGATATTAAGTACCATTTTTCTATATCTGCTGCTACTGTTTTTGTAAGTCCAAATTCATACTCATGTGATTTATCTAATTTTAGTCCTGTAAATTCATATTTTGAACTTCCATTATTAGCATAAATATTTCTTGTAACATCTATTGCTGCATTTGAAATATTAGGAATTAATAGTAGTAAAGCACTTGCAAATAGAATTATAATTATATATTTAACTTTTGTCATTTTATTCTCCCTTCTTCTTTATATTTGTATCTCTCAAAAATGTTATTTTTCTTTTTTTATTTATTATTATTTTACTTTTTATGTAAAAATGCTTTTCAATGATATTGTCAATTTTCATTTCCTCCTTTCCCAACTTTATTTAATTAAAGATGACATTAATATCCTGCAAAGACTGAGTGAATTTAAGTCATCTTATGTAAAAATACCCCTTTTCTTTTGCATGACACAGTATGTAATTTCTTCTCTTTTATGATTAAAAGTATTTTTTTACAAATTCAATATAACATTCTTGTCGAAAAATGTAAATACTTTTTTATATTTTACCTACTATATATAGTAGGTAAAAGCAAAAATAAAAACAGTTAAAAGTTTTATGTATATTTTATATAATTATAGTTATTATAATAGATAGGATGTGATATTTATGCAAAAAGGTTTTTACAGATTTTATCCTAAAGAAAAATGGATAAATAAGAACATCGAAATAGAAGAGAGTTTATATGAAAAATTAAAAGTTTTGTCGGAAAATGAGATAGATGCTTCCATTAATAAATTAATAGATTCTTGTGTTGAAAACTTTAAAATAGAAAATAATACTGTTATATACTACAAAAAACCTGAAAATGAAATTTCCATATCTAGAAGTATTAGATTAAGAGAATCTATGTGGAATAAACTAGAATTGTTAAAAAAAGATTTTGATATTTCCATATATAAATTAATCAATATGTCTATAAAATACACTTTAGACAATAATTAAAAATGCACCTAAAATTAGATTTTTTCTAACTTTAATGGTGCATTTATTTAATTTTATATCATTATAATATAATCTCTTATATCCTAATTAATTATCTAAGAATTAAAATATGTAATTAAATGGTCTATTGTTTTTTTATCTTGTTTAGAAAGTTTTTCATATCCAGCTAAAGAATATTCTAAACTTTTATTTTTCTTTACTTTTAAATACTCACTAAATATTTGGTCTAGTGATATTTTAAAAATATTGCAAATTCTTATTAATACCTCGAATGAAGGCATACTCCTATCCTGCTCTATGTCACTTATGTATCTTACTGAGACATCTATGCTTTCTGCTAATTTTTCTTGTGTATATCCATTGCTTTTTCTTATCATTTTTAAATATTTACCTATTTTTATACTATTTACTTTTCTCATTTTTACCACCCGAAATTTTTATTTATATTATCAAATTTTATTTGCAGTATAAACGAATTTATTTATAATATTGTAGTATTTTATTTCATATAATCTTAGAATTATGCTTATTCTAGATTTTTAATGTACTCTTTTAGAAATTCATCCAATTCCTTCCTCTTTTTTTCAATTTTTTCTTTTTCTTCATTATTTTCTATCATTTCTTCAATAATTTTTAGTTGCTCTCTTATTTTATCTTTCAAATTTTCCATCACTTTACCTCCATTCACTATTATTTTTGCAGTTTTTTTGCTAATTATTCATAAAAAATATACCCATTTAATTAACATATAGTTCATTAAACGAGTACTTTTTAATTTATATTTATTATTATTAATCCTATAATCGTATCTTATGGATTCCTTTTAATTATAGTTGGAAGTGCATTGTATGTATCAGTTGATATTAAAGACTTTGAAACTACTACACCATTTTTTATTAATGACTTATAAGTTTCACTTGTGCAACCATTTTCGCCTTGCTGTACTGTAACTTCTTCACCTTTTTTTAATGTATAATCATTTTTATATTCAGTTTTACATTTTATTATATTAGTAACCTTGGATTCTACTTTAACCACATAATCATCATCTTGCTTGATTCCATATATGTTTATCTTAGCAACGCCTTCTCCTACATTTGCTTCAATTTTTATTGGATACTTTCTATTATTTTTAAATTTAAAATCTAGGCTACCCCAAGATACAGTTGCATCTTGTCCTTCAGGAACATATGAAGTTTTAAAATAATGATTATGTCTTTCTGTAATTTCCATATTTGCTAAAAGTGCACTATTATATAGAGTTGATGAAAGTTGACATATACCTCCACCTACATCTAAAACCACCTCTCCTCCAGCATAAGCTTTTGCCTCTTTAAATCCATTCTCAATTGTTCTTTTACCAATTGTTTTATTGTATGAAAATTCTTCGCCAGGATTTACTATTGTTCCATTTAACTTGCTTGCTGCTAATACTAGATTATTGTCTCTGTTTGTATTACTTGAATCATAATTAGTCGTAAATGTAGCAAGTAGATTTGCAAATGCTTTTTCTCCTAAGTCTGCAACCCTTGTGCTAGCTGGAGTTACATTTAATGGTATGATGTACTCATCTTTTTCTTCAGATAAAATTTGTTTTGCTTCTTCTAATGAAATACCTATATCAATTCCATCTTCGTCTGTATGTATTTCTAGAGGATTTTCGCTTAGATATGCATCTTGTGGCTCTTTTTTTATCTCTTGAGCAATTTTTTCAATATCTATTTCCTTTGGATTTTCTTCTTTTACTGGAATATTAATCTCATTAGAATCATTTTCTAAATCTTGAATATTTTCCATTATTAGCTCTTTTAGCTTATCTTTTTCCACAATTACTCCACTTTTACCCTTTGAAATAATTAATTCATTTCCTTCAATATAATAACTTCCTTCTAATTTTAAATCAGGCAATTTGCTTTCAATGTCATTAATACATTCTTCTAGCTTTTTTTCATTTATGTTAAAATCTATTTCTATATCTCTTTTTATAAAATTCGTAAATAATATAGCATAATTATTTGTAATTATATTCCCTTTTCTTCCTATTTCATAGGCTTCTCTTAATGACTTATCGAAATTAGGTAAAATATTTAATTGATCATAAGATATATTTAATTGCATGTCATTATGAATTAGGACTATACCTTCACTTTTTTTCTTTTCATATAATTTTTTTATTTCATCTTCTGCCTTTGTCTTTTCTTTGTTAGATACATTAACCCCTTGCACTGAAATATTTTTGTATATCATATTATTTCCCATATTTAATAGGCTAAATATAATCGATATAAACAATACAACTCCAATTATTATCAATATTTTAACTAACTTTTTATTTTCTAATTTCTTCATATTTTATCCTTCTTAATCTTTATAAATAATGATTTTTTCTTACAATAACAATTGAACATAATTTATATTTTAGAAAAAAGTTTTTCTTTTTTATTATATTAGCATACTTAAATTTATTTTACAATTAAACAAAACTTTTTTATTATTAAAATTTTAATCTGCTAGTTTTTTTTATTCTTTTAATATATTTTACTCTAATCTAAACTTTTTTGTTTATTAGAATTTTACTGTATTTTTTATTATCATAATTTTTATTTTCTGCTGGACTTTTTTTTCACATTTTTATATAATGTTTTTGCAAAAAAGACGTTCTAAAAAATTTTAATTTTTAATTACATTATGCACTTTACGAGTGAATCAAGAAAGGAATAAAGTTTATTATGATTGGAGATTTAATTGCAAAAATTAGAAAAGATAAGAAAATTTCAAAAACTGATTTAGCCAAAGCTACAAATATAAATATTGGTCATCTGTCACATATAGAATATGGAGAGCGAAATCCAAGTCATAAAGCTTTAAAAAGCTTATGTATAGCTCTTAAGGTTCCTTATCAACCTTTGATGTACACTTATGACAAAAATCTTACTTTAGAGCAAAAGGAATATGTTGCTCAAAATCACATAAAATATGATGGTATTCCAATTATTTCATCTATTGATGGATTTGCTACTTGCACCGAAGAAACACAAAATGCAACTTTTGTTTTGAAAATTAATAATGATGAAATGAGTCCTAAATTTAAAGAAGATTCACTTGTTTATGTTGAAATGAATACTCCTTTAAATAATAAAGATTTTGGTATATTTGAAGTAGATAATAAATTAGTTATAAGAAAATTTATTATAAGAAGAAACGATATTGTTTTAAGAGCTGAAAAAGATGGAATTGAAGACATTATTGTTACAAAAGATAGCTCTTTCAATATTGTAGGTAAAATTTTAGGTCCTTATAATAATTAATTAAATATATTCTTTTTGCTGTAATTTAGAACATTTTAGTGAATTATGTTACAAATTTTACATTTTGAATACATTTTGTCAAATTTATTGAATTAACTATAATTAAATATTATAATGTTATTAGTTTTATTATGGGAGTTATTTATGGAATTAGTAAAGAATATATTTTTTAACACAGATAAATTAATAGAAAAT
>CANRLA010000070.1 GCA_947631315.1 uncultured Clostridia bacterium
CTTCTTTTGGTAGTACTTAAACTACCGCTTTTATTGGTTTCTCAAAAGATTCATTGTTTATTTTTCAATGTACTTTATTGCCTAGTGGTAATATGATTATTTCCACCGACGAAAATTATTATACTATGGTATTATAAAAAAGTCAACACTTTTTTTGAAAGTTTTTTAATATTTTTTTATCATAAATTTCTATTTGCATTTTGATTGTTATTAGTCGCGTCATTATCCCCATCTATATTACTTAACTATTGTATGGATACCAGTATTATATAGTGTCTTCAAAAATAGGATCTAAGTTTATTCCTATACTAGCACCTGCATTTATATATACACTATTAATTTTGTTTTTTAGTTCTTTTATGAATGCTGATATCTGTTCTGTTGGATAATTATTAAGTATTGCTATTTTACTTTCATCAAATGTTTCTATTACTCCTATATCATTTGTAAAGTTTATTGTATCTTTATATGAGTATGTTACTTTTTTTATTCCGTTTACTGTTGTTATCTCCATTATATTACTTATATTATTTTCTTCAATTGTTCCTTCATTTCTATAATTAACTTCTACAGATTTTTCAATTTCATCTTTATTATAAGTATATTTGAAATTATAATTTTTTTCTTTTTTATCAATTTCTAATGATTTATCATTTATTCCTATTATTAATATTTCTTTTCCGTCATCTTCTACATTTGTAATTGAATATATATTTTCATTTATTTTTATTTGCGTCCTTACATTTTTTTGTCTATATTCATTTACAGTTATTTCTATATTATCGGAATTTGCCGAATCTAATCTCAATTTTTCTATTTTTTCTTGCATTTTTATATTTAGTGTATTTATATCTGTATATTCATCATCCATATTTAATAGTTTAAATTTTGATGTAATAAAATCCATCATTATGCTATCTTGTGACAATTTTGATAACATGCTTGTTAAAACATTTGCACTGTCTGCTCCTGACAGTTTTAATGTATATGCTATTGTATTATAATTTTTTTCTCCAATTTTTAATTTATCAGAATCTTTTGAATATGCTGTGTCTGGGCTACTTGTTTTTAATAAGTTATAATAATCTTCTATATGTTTTCTTTCAACCTCTGTAACTTCTAGCAATTTATCAATTTTAATTTCCATTATTTCATTTGGTATATATACATCTCCAACAATTGCTTTAGATATTTCTTGTAGATTTTCATTTTTTATTCCTACAAATATATTTGAAATTTGTGGACTATAAAAAGCATAAGCATTTTTATCTTTTGCAAGTGTTACATTAAAAAGCTCTTTATTATTACTTTTTATTGTTATGAAACTATTTGCTTTTTCTGTTTCATTGTTTACTTTGCTTTCCATATTTAATTTTAGTTTATCCATTATGCTACTATCTGCTATATTTGAAGAAGATTTTACTATCATTTCAGATTTTCTAATATAAGGCATTGATTGTTTTTGATTTTCATATTCATCAAAATCTGTAATATTCATCATCTGTAAACCTGATTCTGTCATTCTTAAATATCTAAAAAATGCTCCTTTTTTAGTTCTAAAAATATCTGTAAAAAAGAATAATGCTGCTAGTATAATAGCAATTATAATTATACATATTGATATTATAAGTATTTTCATCTTTATATTTCTAGGTTTCATTTATTTATTGTATGATAATTTATCATACTCTCCTTCCTTCATTTCTTTGGTTTGCTATTTCGTACATTACTATTCCTGCTGAGACTGATGCATTTAATGAATTGATTTTTCCTTCCATAGGAATCTTTACTAAAAAGTCACAATTTTCTTTTACTAATCTGCTTATTCCAAATCCTTCGCTTCCAATTATAAGTGCTATTCCTGCATCATATTCTACCTTATTATAATATGTACTTCCTTCCATATCTGTTCCATAAACCCATATATCTTGCTTTTTTAATTCTTTTATAGTTTCTGTTAGATTGTTTACTCTTGCTATTTTCATATATTGTACTGCTCCTGCTGAGGTTTTATTGGTTGTACTATTTACTAGTGCAGCTCTCCTTTTTGGTATGATTATTCCATGACAACCGCAACATTCTGCTGTTCTTATTATTGAACCTAAATTATGCTCGTCTTCAATTCCATCTAATATTATAATAAATGGTTTCTCATTTCTTTGCTGTGCTAGTTCTAGTATTTCTTCTACTGATGAATATTTAAAAGGTGGAACTATAGCTATTACTCCTTGATGTCTATTTGTTTTTGATATTTTGTCTAATTTATTTTTTTCTAACTCTGTATAAATGATTTTATTTTTCTTTGCTAAATTTATTATTTCTATTATTGATCCGTGTTTTTCCCCTTTTTGCACATACAATTTGTTTATATCTTTTCCAGATTTTAATAATTCTATTACACTATTTCTACCTTCTATTTGATCTTGCATTTCTTTTACATCTTCTGATGGTTTCATTTATGTATTTTATCCTTATACAATATATTTAGGTTTTTAATTAAGGATTTGCCTATAAACCTTGGTATAATTATTTTAGTTTTGCTGTAAATATTAATTTGCTTTTAAGTTTTTATAACTTTAAATTTCTATTTTGACTTTTCTTCAATATAATTGTTTGCAAATTTTCTTATTTGTTCCATCTCATCTGTTTTTGTTCTATCTATAATTTTGTTTATGTAGTCTTTTTCTTTTAATATTTTAAAACTTGGTTTAAAGTTAATGTCAAATATCATACCTATATCTAGTGTCCAGTTATCCATGTCAGTTTTTACATATTGTCTATTGGTTTGCTTTGCATTAAAAAAGTCTTTTAATATTTGTTCAGATATTTTTTCGTCTATAATTTCGTCTTTCTTAAATAGTGTTTCAAATTTTTCAAATGTCATTAGATTTAATATGTCTATTTTATCAGCATCTCTTATTATTTTAGATTGCAATAAAGATTCTCCTTCTAAGGTATCATCTATTTTATATTTGTTATGATTTCTAATTGCTGTTAAAATTATATTTTGCGATTTTTTATCTTTACAAAATTCGTTTATAAAATTATTTTCTTCTAATAAACTTGCTCCAAATTCTGCATGATTTATTGATTCACTATCATTAAATGTATCATATCTTTTTAATTGCTCAAATCTCCCAATATCATGAAGTAAACCTATTAACTCTGCTAATTTAATTTGTTCTTCACTTAAATTCATTTCTTCTGCTATTTTCTTTGCAGTTTCTGTTACTCTATATGTATGTGCTATTTTTAATGCTATTCTTGGATTAGTTCTATCATATTTTTCTACATAATTTTTGAAAATATCTTTTGATTTTTCAATATTAATCATTTTTGTTTTTGTTCCTTATATAAGTATTTAGGTTTTGTAAGGTTAACCTATAAACCTTCTTATATATATAGTCTAAATTCTATTCTTCTTTATCATTTGCTTTTAATATATTTAAAAATGCTTCTTGTGGTATTTCAACATTTCCAAACTGTCTCATTTTCTTTTTGCCTCGCTTTTGCTTTTCTAGTAATTTTTTCTTTCTTGTTATATCTCCTCCATAACATTTCGCTAGAACATCTTTACGAAGTGCTGAGATTGTTTCTCTTGCAATTATTGTCCCTCCTATTACTGCTTGTATTGGTATGCTAAATAATTGCCTTGGAATTTCTTCTTTTAGCCTTTGTACTAATGTTCTTCCTCTATTATATGAGTTTGATTTATGAACTATAAATGATAGTGCATCTATTGGTTCATTATTTACATATATATCTAATTTTACTAGTTCTGATTGTTTATATTCTTTTACATAATAGTCAAGTGAAGCATAGCCTCTTGTTTTAGATTTTAGAGTGTCAAAAAAGTCATATATTATTTCATTAAGTGGAAGTTCATATTTTAGAGTTACTCTTGATTCATCTAAATATTGCATATCAATATAGATTCCTCTTCTATTTTGGCATAATTCCATTACATTTCCAACATAATCTTTTGGAACTATTATGCTTGCTTCTACGTAAGGTTCTTCAATATATTTTATTTGAGATTGTTCAGGCATTTCTGATGGGTTATACAAATCTTCTACAGTTCCATCTGTTTTATGTACTTTATATATAACTGATGGTGCTGTTGTTATTAAGCCTAAGTCAAATTCTCTATCTAATCTTTCTTCTATTATTTCTAAATGTAATAGTCCTAAAAATCCACATCTAAATCCTGAACCCAATGCTATTGATGTTTCAGGTTCAAATACAAGCGCTGCATCATTTAATTTTAATTTTTCTAGTGCTATTTTTAGGTTTTCATAATCTGCTCCATCCATTGGATATAAACCACAATATACCATTGAGTTTACTTCTTTATATCCTGGTAGTGGAGTTTCTGCTGGATTTGCTTCATTTGTTATTGTATCGCCTACTCTTATATCACTTAAACTTTTTATACTTGCTGCAATATAACCTACTTCTCCTGCTACTAATTCATCTGCTGGAAGTAATCTTCCTGGTTCAAAATATCCAACTTCTGTAACTGTAAAATGTGCTTTACTTGACATTAGTCTTATTTCATCTCCTACTTTTACAGTTCCTTCTTCTATTTTTACATAAGCTAATGCTCCTTTGTAATCATTATATATTGAGTCAAATATTAATGCTTTTAGCTTTTCATCTTTATTACCAGCTGGAGGTGGTACTTCTTTTATTATTCTTTCTAAAACTTCTTCAACATTTAATCCAGTTTTTGCTGATATACATGGGGCATCTTGTGCTGGAATTCCTATTATATCTTCTATCTCTTTTTTTACTTCATCAGGTCTTGCACTTGGAAGATCCACTTTGTTGATTACTGGAATAATCTCTAAATCATTGTCTAATGCCAAATATACATTAGCAAGTGTTTGTGCTTCTACTCCTTGTGTACTATCTACTACTAATACTGCTCCTTCACATGCTGCTAAACTTTTTGATACTTCATAATTAAAGTCAACATGTCCTGGGGTATCAATTAAATTAAGCTCATATTCTTTTCCATCTTTGGCTTTATATTTCATTCTAACTGCTTGAGCTTTTATTGTTATTCCTCTTTCTTTTTCTATGTCCATATTGTCTAATACTTGTTCTGTCATCTCTCTTTTTGAAAGAGAACCTGTCATTTCTATCAGTCTATCTGCTAATGTTGATTTTCCATGATCTATATGTGCTATTATGCTAAAATTTCTAATTAAACTTTGATCTTTCATTTTTCTCCTTAAATAAAGTTTATAATTTTCACATATATACTAACACATTCATGTGTTTTGTGCAAGAAAAATAAAAAGAATAAATCTTTATCGCTGTAAAAACTTATTCTTTAATTGTAACCTATATAATCGTTGATACGAAATCAAATATGTTGATTTGGTAACGATTTATACTTGAATTATATATAATTTATATTTCCATTTGATTTCCTAAAAAACTTGCAGCAATTTTTGCAATCTGCTCCTCGTTTTTTCCTAATTTGGTATCTAATTCTTTTGCAATTAAAATTATACTACCCGTTACTTCACTATCAGATATAATTGGTACTATTACTTGGGATTTACATTCTTTATCTTTATTTCCCTTTTCAGTAATAGGTATTGCAGTAGATTCATCTGTTATCAAAGTTTCTCTTTTATCCATTATTTTTTCTAGTTCTGAACTTATCTTTTGTTCTAATATATCTTTCTTTTGAGTTCCTGAACATGCTATTACCATATCTTTATCTGTAACTATTGCGATTAAATCAGTTATTTTGGCTAAACTTTCTACATACTCTGACGAAAAATTTGATATTTCACCTATTGGAGAATATTTTCTTAAAATTATGTCTCCTTCTTTTTCTGTAAATATTTCTAAAGGACTTCCTTCTTTTATTCTGAGTATTTTTCTTATTTCTTTTGGAATAACTATTCTTCCTAAATCATCAATTCTTCTTACAACTCCAGTAGCTTTCATTTTGTTAGATTCCTCCTTGTTTTATGTTAATGATACTTTTATTATTTTCATAAAAAGGAAATTTATACATTTTTTTAGTTGATTTTATAGAAATTTAATGATAATTTATAAGTAAGAAAGGATTGTGAATTTTATGAATGAAAATAATAAAAATGAATTTAGTTTTAAAAAACTTTTAGCAGTAATTGCTCTTATCTTAGTTTTAGTTTTTAGCATTTATAAAACTATTTCAAATATCACATTTAGATTAAGTCAGAGTATGTCTAGTGATGCTAGTGCGCTAGTTGATGCTGAAACTCAAGTTGCTAATGATTCAATAATTAACATCGTTGCTATTGGAGATACTTTATGCCACAGCCAAAATTTTAAAGATGCTTATGATAGCTCAACTGGAATTTATGATTTTTCTCCTATGTTTAAATATGTATCTAAATATTTTGAAGATGCTACAGTTGCAGTTGGTAACTTAGAAGCAACACTTGCTGGTCCTTCAAAAGGTTATAGTGGATATCCTACTTTTAACACTCCTGAACATTTAGCAATTGACCTTAAAGAACTTGGTTTAGATGTTATGACTACTGCAAATAATCATTCTTTAGATTTAGGATTTTCCGGTTTAGAATCTACTTTAACTTACTTAGATGACGCTGGCTTAGAGCACACAGGCTCTGCTAGAACTCAATCAGAACAAGATAAAGTTTTAATAAAAGATTTAAATGGTATTAAAACTGCATTTTTAGCATTTACTTATGGAACTAATGGAATTCCTGTTCCTAATGGAAAAGAATTTTGCGTTAATTTGATTGATAAAGATTTCATTAAATCTAAAATTGACCAAGCCAAGTCTGAAGGTGCTGAACTTATATGTGTTAGTATGCACTGGGGAGATGAATATCATACAAAGCAAAATGAAACTCAAGAAGATTTAGCTGAATTTTTAATAGAAAATGATGTACAAGTTATTTTAGGTTGTCACCCTCATGTTTTGGAACCTATGGAAATGAAGACTGTTACACTAGAGGATGGA
>CANRLA010000071.1 GCA_947631315.1 uncultured Clostridia bacterium
GCTACCAAATATAAATACTAAAATAGCTAAAAATGGATTCTTCATTTTTACTTTTTCGTTTTTCTTTGTAGCATTTAATAAATTAATTAGTTTATATCTTGAAATTGTCATTGTGTTAAAAATTAGAACTAGCAGATACATTACTGCAAAATATATACAGGTCTTGATGCAAGCATCTTTTGAGAATACAAAATGAAATTCACTCATATCAGCCTCAAAAAGTTTTGCAACTAATATAGACATAAATTGTGATGCAAATATACCAATTATAATTCCGAGCTAGAAGTGATATTAATCCTACCAATATTGTTTCTAATAAAATAATTTTAGATATTTGCCTTTTTCCCATTCCAAGTGTCATATATATACCAAATTCTTTTTTTCTTCTATTTATCAAAAAATTATTTGCATATACAATTAATAATCCTAATACTACTGATACAAATACAGACACGAATCCAAGCATACTTATCAAAAGATTAATCATTTCGTGTGTTGATTTTGATACCTCTAGCATTGCTTGTTGACTGTCTAACGAGTTAAACATATAAAATATAGCTACACCCAAAACTAATGTTAAAAAATATATGCTATAGTCTTTTATACTTTTGGCCATATTTTTTATTGATAACTTAAAAACAATCATTCAAATCACCTCCAAGAAGTGTTTGTACTTCAATTATCTTCTCAAAGAATTGTTTTCTTGTATCATTACCTTTTATTAATTCATTAAAAATTTTTCCATCCTTAATAAATAAAATTCTATTGGTATAGGAAGCTGTAAAAGCATCGTGAGTTACCATTAAAATTGTTGCTTGCAATTTTTGATTAAGATATTCAAAGTTTTCTAATAATTGCCTAGCTGATTTTGAATCTAGACTACCAGTTGGCTCATCTGCAAGTACAAGTTTTGGATTAGTAATAATTGCTCTACATATAGCAACTCTTTGTTTTTGTCCGCCTGAAACTTGATAAGGATATTTCTTTAAAATTTCTTTTATTTCCAAATTTTCTGCTATTTTCTCAACTTTTCTTTCAATTTCTCTGGCATTTACTTTCTGAATCGTCAAAGCTAAAGCAATATTTTCATAGCAAGTTAAAGTATCTAATAAGTTAAAATCTTGAAAAATAAATCCGAGTTCTTCTCTTCTAAATTTATTTAATTTATTTCCTTTTAATTTTGTAATATCTTCTTGATTCACAACTATATGACCTGAGGTAACTTTGTCTATTGTAGAGATGCAATTTAAAAGTGTAGTCTTCCCTGAACCACTTGCACCCATTATACCTACAAATTCTCCTTTATTCACATTAAAACTAATATTATCTATTGCCTTGCTCAAGTTTGACTTGGTTCCATAATATTTTTCAATATTTTGTACTTCTAAGATTCTTTCCATATATAAAACTCCTTCCCAAAATTCGCTTTATAATCTTCCATTGATTATTATAGTAAGTTAAATTATAATATCTTCTAAAAGATGTATCCATCGATTTAGCTTACAAAAACCTTACACTTTTGTAAGGTTTAGATAAAAAAATATTATAAAATTACATAAATATAGTTATTTTGAATAAGCCGCGCAGCGACCAACCGGAGCGTCAGCGTAGGGCGAATGAAGCAAATTACATACAAGTGCCTTTATGGCATTTTGGAATTTGCGACAGCAAGGCATGAAAAATAACTATATTTATGTAATTATTTATATTGTACTTAAATAACTATTATTTGGAAATATTAATCTTACTTCTGTTCCTTCATTTTGGACTGACTCTAATTCTATATTCATACCTAATTTATTACATAATTTTTTGCATAAATATAAGCCAATTCCTGTAGACTTTTTATTTAATATTCTGCCATTTGTTCCTGTAAATCCCTTTTCAAATACTCTAGAGGTTTCTCCTTTTTTTATTCCCATTCCATTATCTTTTATATATAAAACAACATTTTCTCTTCCTTTAAATCCATAAATTTCAATTTCAGCTTGTTCCTCTTTTTTCCTATATCTTATACTATTTTGAATAATTTGATTTAAAATAAATGTTGTCCATTTGCTATCAGTATTTACATATATATCTAAATCGTGTGTATTAATGGATATTTTTTCTTCAATTAAAACTTTTCTATTCTTTTTTATACACTCATTTACTATATTTTCTAATTTACTTTTCCTTATATAATAATCTTGGTTAGCTGTATTACTTCTAGCATAATATAAGGCTTGTTCAACATAATTTTCTATTTTATCTAACTCCTCGTCTATGCTCATTGTAGCTTCATTTTTATTATTTTCAACTATCATCTTACCGACTAGCTATTGGTATCTTTATTTCATGAATCCACATTTCTATATATTCTTTGTAATCCTCAGTCAAATATTTATAGTTATTTACATTTTCAATCATTGATTTATCAATTTGCTCTAATATATCTTTTAAAATCTTTCCTTCTACAAAACTAGAATTTTCAATAATTTCTGTTATTAAATATTTTTCCTTTAACTCATCTAGTGTTTTATAAATATTTTCATAATATACTTTTTTCTTAAAATACTCGATTACAATGGAAATGAAATATAAAATTAGCATGATTAGTGGAATATAAATTTTTATAAAATTTCCATAATGATAACAAAGCAAAAATATTTCTATAGTTGCAATTCCAAATGCAATTAAACTAATTTGCAAAATTTTATCCTTTATAAAACTACTAAATTTCATATTTCTCTCCTATTTTAATATATATCCTTGTCCTCTCTTTGTTTCTAATAACTCTTTTAAATTTAATTCTTCTAATTTATTTCTTAATCTAGTTATATTTACTGTTAGCGTATTATCATCAACAAAACTATCGCTATCCCATAAATAATCCATAATTTCTTCTCGTGATACTATTTTTCCTCTTTTCTCGTTTAAATATTTAAATATCTTAAGTTCATTTTTAGTTAAATCAATTTCTTTTTCATCTTTGATTATCGTACTATTTGATAAGTTAATAATAAAATCACCAGCATCAATTTTATCTTGATTTTTTCCAATGTTGCTTCTTCTTAATAGTGAATTTGTTTTAGCAAGTAAAATCTGAATATTAAATGGCTTCGTAATATAGTGGTCTGCTCCATAATTTATGCTTAATAATTCATCTACCTCACTATCTTTGCTTGTTATCATGATTATTGGTACATTAGATTGCTTTCTAATCTCCCTACAAATATATTCTCCGTCTGCATCAGGTAAGTTGATATCCAATAATACTAGATTTGGATTTATGTTTAAAATATCTTGTATGGTATTATCAAACTTATTTAAAGATTCAGCCTTATAACCATTATTATTAAAAAAGATTTCCAGTTCGTTTCGTAATTTTTCATCATCTTCTACAATTAGAATTTTTTGCATAAAAATCTTATTCCTTTCTCTCATTTGCTTTGTTCATTCTCGAAAGTATAAATGGGTTTACTTTTATATTATTTTTTACTCTATACAACTACTTACATTATATCATAAAGAGTATAAAAATAACCTTACAATTTTGTAAGGCTAACTAATTAAATTTCCTTTCTTTCATAAATTTTGGAAGAAATTATAAACGATAATATGTATGTTATTATTATTGTAATACCCAAAACTGCCATTAAATAATCTTTTAACATTATAATAAAACTATCTAATGAGATATTAACAATTTTCATTAAAGTAGTTGTAATTAAAGATATACCTATCATCAATGCTACAATCATAACCATTTGTATAATTCTTCCTTTTTCAGCTCCAAATCTATACATAATTGGTATTTGAAATGCCTCTAAAAACATCATAGCTGAGAAACTTCCAACGATAATTGCTAATGTATTATTTAAGAATTCTTTGTTAATCATATCTCCTGTTTTTATACATTGAATGATTATAGAAATCAATAATCCTAATAAACTGCCAAGTAATGTAAATAATAAAATATAAATATATCTCGCTTTCACTATGTCTTTTTTGTTGATAGGAAATGTAAGTAAATATCTATCTGTTTTTGCTAAATTATCATAGCTAAAACTACTTATAGCTATCATTCCAAAACATAATGTCATATATACAGGTAAAAAATTTATCAAATTATTGTTAAGAAATGAGCAAACTATAAATATTAGTATCATAAATAATATTGTTGTTTTATATGAATTTAATGTTTGGAAGTCTTTTACAATCAATCCTTTTATAGCATTCATTTTATTTATCCCCCTTTATGTAAATTAGCATTATATCTTCTATTGTAGGCTTATCTATTATTGAAATATCATATTTTCTTTCAAATTCATATTTATTTTCAATTAATACATCGTATTCATACTTATTTTTCCTATATTTTATATAATCATTTTTATTAAAATTTTTAAATTCTTCTTCGGTACATTTTACTATCCCATAATTCTCTATAAGTTCATCTTTAGACTTTGTAAAAATAATTTTTCCATTATTTATAAATGTAATATAATCAGCAATGTGTTCTAAGTCTGATGTAATATGGCTAGATACAAATATCGAATGTTCTCCATCTTCTATAAATTCTTGAAAAATGTCTAATATATCATTTCGTGCCACAGGATCTAAACTAGATGTTGGCTCATCTAATATTAACAATTTAGGCTTATGCGCTAGAGCAGTTGCTATTTTTAATTTCATTCTCATGCCACTTGAGTAATCTTTTGAAATCTTATCCTTTGGAAGATTAAACTTTTCTATGTATTTAAAATATAATTCCTCATCCCAATTTTTATAAAATTTCTTCATAATTTTGTTTATTCCTTTTGGGCTTAAATATTCCGATAAGAAACTATCATCTAGTATAACACCTATATCTTGCTTTATTTCTTTTTCATTCTGTTCTAAATTCATGCCAAATATCTTTACAATCCCCTTTGTCTTTTTTGTTATATTTAAAATTGTTTTTATTGTTGTTGTTTTTCCTGCTCCATTTTTGCCTATAAATCCCATAATCATTCCTTTTGGTAATGTTATATCAACATTTTGTAACTCGAATCCTTTATATTTTTTTGTTAAACCTTTGACTTCTAATGCATTTTCCATAATACTATTTATCCTCCATATATAAAATATCCAACATACTCTGCATTTCCTCTTTGGAAATTTTACTTATTTTAGCAATTGAAACAGCCGTATCTATCAAATTTTCTACTTTTTGCAGTTGTTCTTCTCTTATAATTTCTACATTTTTATTTGCTATATAAGTTCCTTTCGCTGCAATAGTTTCAACATATCCTTCCTGTTCTAACCCCTCATAGGCATTTTTTGTAGTTATAACACTTATTCTTAAATCTTTTGCTAAACTTCTAATTGAGGGCAACATCTCTCCTGCCTTTAATTCATTAGATATTATCTTGCTTTTAATTTGTTCTTTTATTTGTTCATATATAGGAATATTACTTGAATTACTTATGATTATATTCATGGTTAAAATTTTTCTCCCTCTTTTTTGTGTATATACAGTATATACAGTTAAGATAAAAAAGTCAATATATTTTTATAAAAAATAAAAGATTATCTTTTTATTGATAACCTTTTTTGATATAGTTATATTTATTTTTCAATTTTATTTATATATTCACTTAATGCTAATGGCATATATCTTTGACTTCTAATTGCATTTACACCAAAATCTTTTAACTTACTAAATGATAATTTTCCTTTTTCATATCTTGTTATTAAATCTATTTTCATAACCTTTTTCATTTTTATATTTTTATCTTTATATTCATAAGGAATATTTACTTCTATTACTTTAAATTTATACATAATTGAGGAATAAGGACTTCCAACATATATATACACAATGTCATTTATTTTAATATCTGTATTTTGTTTCCACATTAATGTATTATTTTCTTTTAATGCTTTTTCTATATCAAAATATTTTGGATTTGCAGGTACTATCCACTCATTTTTAGCACTATTTTTATTTTCAACCGTATATGAATAACTTTTCTCAATCAAGCTCATTATTTTTTCATCTGATATAGTATTATTTAGCATAATTGTAATCCAACTCTTTTTGTTCATGTGATATGCAGGATAAAATCCGTCTTGTTTTAATAAATATTCTATTTCATTTGGTTCTAGTTTTATATCAATTATTTCAATTTCACCTGCAGAGCTTTCCACTAATTTACTTTTGTCAATATTCATTATTATGCCATACCATTTTTTACTATCCCTATTTCTAAAAGTAGCATATCCTGGGAACTTTTCCCACTCAAATTCAGGCTCATCTCCATACTTTTCCTTTATTGCTTTTGTTATTCTGTTTGATTGATCATATATAAAATCTTCTCTATTGAAACAATTACTTCTAATATCTTTTAATAGATTTTTAAATTCTTCTCTAACTTGTCCTACAAAAGATCCTATACTATCTTCTATTCGAAAATTAGTATATTCATCACCAAAAGCTAAATCATAAATTCTGCCTTTAACTACTCCATTATCGTTTATTTCAATATCTACTCTAAAAGTATCATTCATAATATTTCTTGAATATCTGTATAAAGACTTATCTTTTTTAAATCCGTATTCAGATATTTTATTAAAATCAATCTTTGTTTTTCTAAATAATTCGTCTTCAATAGTCATTTATATTCTCCCAATAAATTTGTTACATTCTATATTTATTTAAGTCAACTTTGTAATTTCTAACAACTATTCCATCTTTTTCTAATTTTTCTTTTTGTTTTTGTATTCCACCAAAAGCAAAATTTTTCGATAAATTTCCTTTGCTATCTACAACTTTATAGCAAGGATATTTGTATTCGTCTACATTATTATGAAGAATATTTCCAACTACTCTTGCGAGTTTTTTATTGCCTAAATATTCTGCTATTTGTCCATAAGTTACTACTTTGCCTTTTGGAATTGACCTTAAAAAATTATATACTTTTTCTTTCATTGTTTTCTCCATAAATATATTAGTATTTTACTGTTAAA
>CANRLA010000072.1 GCA_947631315.1 uncultured Clostridia bacterium
CCACAAATAGATACACCTGAGAATTATATAAGAATAATAGACCATAATGGATATTTTGAAGTAACAAACTTTTCAAATGAAGACTTAAAGAAAAATGAACTTTATAAAGATAATGCAAAAAGAAGTCAAATGATGGCAAAATTTGATAACTATGATGATTATTTAAAATCTTTAAAAATGAAAGCCGAGATAACATCATTTAAGCCAGTATATTTAGAAAGAATATCGCAACTAAGCAATAAAAGTAATCAATTTAATTTGACAACAAAAAGATATTCATTATCAGACATTGAAAAAATAAACAATGATGATAACTATATAAAATTATATGGTAAACTAGAAGACATATTTGGTGATAATGGAATTATAAGTGTTGTAATTGGAAATATAAAAAATAATGATGAATTACATATTGACTTATGGATAATGAGTTGTAGAGTATTGAAAAGAAATATGGAATTTGCAATGATGGACAAGTTAGTAGAAAAAGCAAAAGAGAAAAATATAAAAACTATATATGGCTATTATTATCCAACATTAAAAAATAAAATGGTAAGTAATTTTTATGATTTGCAAGGATTTGAGCTAGTTTCAGAAGATGAGCAAGGTAATAAAACCTATAAATTAGATATTTCAAAAGATTATAATAATAAAAATAATGTTATAGAAATAGAAAATCCTTAGATTAAATAAACTAAAATTTGTTAATTTTAAAATGAAAAATTAAGAGAGGTAAAAATATGAATAAAGAAGAAGTTTATGAAAGATTAAATAATGTATTTAGAGATGTATTTGATGATGAAAGTATAGTTGTAAAACCTGAAACAACATCAAAAGATATAGAAGATTGGGATAGTTTAGAGCATATTAATTTAATTGTTGCAGTTGAAAATGAATTTGGAATAAAATTCAATATGGGTGAAGTAACAACAATGAAAAATGTTGAAGAAATGGTAGATATTATTTTATCTAGGGTAGGATAAGGAGATAAGTATGAAATTTCATCATTTAGGAATAGCAACAAATAATATAAATAAAAGCATTGATAAATTAAAAAAATATTTTGACATAAAAAACATTAGTAATATAATTTATGATGCTAATCAAGATGCCAATTTGTGCATGATTACATTAGATGATGGAGTAAAAATAGAACTTATAAATGGAAAAGTTGTAGAAAATATATTAAAGAAAAGGCAATATTTATATCATACTTGTTATGAAGTGAAAGATATTTATAAAACAATAAAAAATCTAGAAGAAGATGGAGCTCTTCTAGTAAGAGAGCCACGAGAAGCAATATTGTTTAATAATAGAAAAGTTGCTTTCTTAATGTGGGATTTAGGTTTGATTGAGTTATTAGATACGGATGAAAATTAAAAAATCTTACTAAATAATTATAATATTGCAATAACAAATGGAAATTTAATGTAAGAAAATATATAGGAAGGAAACTTTGCAATGAATTTAACATCTTTAGTTTTTGCACTATTCTGTATAATAACTATTTGTATATATTTTATAGTGCCCAAAAAGATACAATGGGTTATTTTATTAATATCAAGTCTTGTATTCTTATTATATGATGGATCGTTGCCACTAAATATAATAAAATTTTTATTAATATTAGTACCGACATATTTTTGTGGATTATTAATAGAAAAAAATAAAGAAAACAAAAAGGCAAAAATATACTTAACAATAGGAATAATGTTAATAGTTGGACAATTATTCTATTTTAAATATGCCAATTTCTTTATAAATACAATTAATCTATTTTTAGAAAAATTTAATAGTGAAAATTTAATTAATAACATAGAAACTAATTCTTTAATAGGTATCAGTTATTTTTCATTAATAATGATAAGTTATCTTGTAGATATATATAATGGAATCTGTAAGCCTCAAAAAAATCCATTTAAATGTGCACTGTTCATGACATATTTTCCAATACTAACATCAGGACCATTTATAAGATATAAGGATGTAGAAGAAGACTTATATGGAAAACATAAATTTGACTTAAATAGATTATGTAATGGTTTAATGAGAATACTTTGGGGCTTGTTTAAAATACTAGTTATTTCAGAGAGATGTGGAATGTTTGTTGATACAGTATATGGAAATTTAGACAAGTATTTTGGAACATTTATAATTGTAGCAGCTGGCTTATTTACTTTACAACTATATACTAATTTTTCAGGTTCAATAGATATCATAATGGGAATATCAGAAATATTTGGAATTAAGCTACCTGAAAACTTTACAGCACCATTCTTTTCAAGAACTATTACAGAATTTTGGAGAAACTGGCACATAACACTAGGTGCATGGCTAAGAGACTACATATTTTATCCAGTCTTAAAATCTGATTCAATGCAAAAATTTTCAGCAGATTTAAAAAAGAGATTTAGCAAAAAAGCAGTTAAGAAAATAACATTATATGTGTCAATGCTAGTAATGTGGATTATTATAGGAATTTGGCATGGTGGAAATTATACATTTATTATAGGGTCAGGCTTATTACAATTTATATTTATGGTTCTAGAAGACTTGTTAGAACCCTTATCTAATAAAATTAATAAAAAATTAGGTATAAACAAAGAAACATTTAGTTATAGATTATATCAAAGAATTAGAACATTTATATTATTCTCATTTTCAATGATATTTTTTAGAGCAAAAACCGTTGAAGAAGCACTTACAATAATTTTTAATATACTTGTTTGGAATCCATGGGTATTGTTAGACAATAACACATTATTTACAGCAGGTTTAGACATATATGAATTTAGAGTTTTAATTATTTCAATAGTTATATTATTTGTTGTAGATAAACTATCTAGGACTGGCAGCGTTAGAGAAAAGTTATCTAAACAAAATATAGTATTTAGGTGGACAGTTACTTATTTACTTATATTCGGAATTATTATATTTGGCTGTTATGGGTCAGGATATAACCCAGCAGAATTTATATATAGACAATTTTAAAAAGGAAAAAAGAAATGAAGAAATTTATTAAAGCATTTATATTTATTTTAATTTTTTTTATACTGTTATATCTTGTAATTAAAACGCTTTGGCTAGAGGAAACACCTATTTCTAAGTTTTATGATGAACCTGAAAATTCATTAGATGTAATATATATAGGAAGTAGCAATGTTTATACACATTTTAACTCTACATTAGCTTATAATTTATATGGGTATACAACAGGAATATTATCTAATGATACACAAAATTTTTTAGTTGCAAAATATTTAATAAAAGAAGCTCAAAAATATCAAAAACCTTCTTTATATGTTATAGATATAGCAAAATTAGCAGATAATTTTGATGATTTCACAGAAGCAGATTTTAGAAAAACATTTGACTCTATGAAATTTTCTAAAAATAGAATAGAAGCAATTAATGAAATATTGAGTTATAAAAAAGATGCTACAAAAAGAGATTATATAAATTACTATTTTAGTTTTTTTAAATATCATAATAGAATGAAAGATTTTCCTACATCAAATATTACTGGAGTAAAAAATTTATATAAAGGATATCTTCTTGAAAATCGAAATATTGTAACAACAAAGCAAAAGGTATTTTATTGGACTGATCAAATATCTAATCTCCAAGAACAGAATAAACAAGTGTTAGAAAATTTAATAAAATATATAAAAGAAGAAAATCTAAATGTATTATTTGTTGTTCCAAAAAGATATTTTGAAAAAGATATAAATGAAAGACTAAACGATGCAATACAAATTATTAAAGAAAACAATCTAAAAGTTATGAATCTTAATAATATAGAAGACTATAATGTAATAGATTATAAAACAGATTTTTATAATAAATGGCATTTAAACGTATATGGTTCTACCAAAAATACAATGTTATTTGGGAAATATTTAAAGGAAAATTATAACTTACCAAATCATAAGGGAGACATCGCTTATAAGTCATGGGATGAAGAATATGAGAGATTTAAAGAAGATTATAAGAAGTATACTGAAAATGATTTTGAAGAAAAAATAGATACTTATAAAGAGCTAATGGAAGATTATTTATGAAAGCTATCATAATAAAGTCAAGTTAAATGTAATTTTTGCCAAATAATCATATTACCATAAAATTTAAAAGAAAATGCTTGATTTTTATAAAAAAATGTGTTAGAATGTGTTACACTAGTTATTGTTATTATAAAAATGAAAAAGATAATAAATGAATAATAGAGTAGGAGAGTAAAACAAAATGACAGTACTAAAATATATATTATTAGCAATATACATAGTAGTATGCATAGCTTTAATTTTAATTACAACATTTCAATCAAAGGATAGTAGTAATTCAGCAGAGGATACTTACGAGAATCCAAGTTCTAATAAATACTATCAAAAAAATAAAGGAAGAACAAAAACAGGAAAAACACAAAGAAATACAATAGTATTAGGTGTGTTATTTGCAATTTTAAGTGTTGTAACAGCAGCTGTATTTGTATTATAAATCTTTGTTTAAATTTTAAAAATTTTCGATAAGGATTATATTAATTACAATAATAAGGAAACGTGCATATTAAAAAGCACGTTTTTTTAGAGTTTGAAAATTAATGTCAAATCAACAATATAATCTTCATAATAAAAAAGCAATGTTTTAAAGTGAGGTAAAAATGGAAACTTTACAAGGAACATATATGTCAAACCAAAAAGGTTTTGGATTTGTAAAAATAGAAGGACAGAGTTCTGATATTTTTATAGCAAAAGAAAACAGTAATACAGCAATGGATGGAGATACAGTAAGTATAATACTACTTGACAAAACCAATGGCACACATATAGAAGGAAAAATAATAAAAATTATAAAAAGGAAAAAAAGCCAAGTTGTAGGTACCTTTAAAAAGAGTAAAAATTTTGGCTTTATTATTCCTGACAAAAATGAGAAAATAGAAGATATATTTATATCAAAATCAAAATGGGGTAAAGCTAAAAATAATCAAAAAGTAGTAGCAGAAATTACAAAATATCCTGAAAAAGGAAAGAAAGCAGAAGGAAAAATTACAGAAATACTAGGCTATAATGATGAATCAGGAGTAGATATGCTTTCAATAATAAAAAGCTTTAATCTACCTTATGAGTTTCCAAATGAAGTTATAAAAGAGGCCAAAAAAGTTTCTAAAGAAAAAATTATTCCAAAAGGACGATTAGATTTAAGAAACGTAGAAATGTTTACAATAGATGGAGAAGATGCAAAAGACTTAGATGATGCAGTAAATGTTGTAAAAAACGAGGATGGAACATATACTCTAGGAGTTCATATTGCAGATGTAAGTCACTATGTAAAAGATGAAAGTTTGCTGGATAAAGAAGCAATTTTAAGAGGGACAAGCGTATATATGCTAGATAGAGTAGTGCCAATGCTTCCAGTAGAATTATCAAATGGCGCTTGTAGTTTAAATCAAGGAGAAGATAGATATGCGATTTCATGCATTATGCAAATAGACCAACATGGAAAAGTAATAAGTTCAGATGTAAAAAAATCAATAATAAATGTTAATAAAAGAATGAATTATCATGATGTATTTGACATCATAGAAAGAAGAAACGAAAAAACTTTAAAAAAATATGAACAGTATATTTTACACTTTGACAATATGAAAGAGCTAGCATTAATATTAAAAGAAAGAAGAAAAAAGGATGGATATTTATCATTAGACATACCTGAAAGCAAGATAACACTGGATGAATATGGCTATCCAATAGACATTAAACCGTATGATATGAATTTTGCAAATGAGATAATAGAACAATTCATGCTTACTGCGAATGAAACAGTAGCAGAGAGATTTTATTGGCTAAAAGCACCATTTATATATAGAGTACACGAAAAGCCTGAAGAAGAAAAGATATCAGAATTAAATAAATATCTTTACAATTTTGGATATAGAATAAAAGGCAAAAAAGATGATATAAAACCAAAAGCATTTCAAATGGTATTAGAAGATGTAAAAGGAAAAAAAGAAGAAAATGTTATTTCTAATCTTTTATTAAGAACATTAAAAGTTGCTAGATATGAAGCGGAAAATAAGGGACACTTTGGAATTGCAAGTAAATATTATTGCCATTTTACATCTCCAATAAGAAGATATCCTGACCTTTTTATTCATAGAATTATTAGCAAATATTTAGAATTAGATTATAATGTAGATGAAAAAATACAAGAAAAATATAATAAACAAGCCATTAAATATGCTGATATATCCTCAGAATGTGAATTAAATGCAACGAAAGCAGAAAGAGAAAGTGAAGATATGAAAAAGGCAGAATATATGGAAGGAAAAATAGGTGAGGTTTATGAAGGAATAATCTCAAGTATAACAAAATTCGGAATTTTTGTAAAATTAGACAATACAGTAGAAGGATTAATAAGATTTGAAAATCTAGATGATGATTATTATATGTATGATGAAAATTCTAAATCAATTATAGGTAAACATCTAGGAAAAGTATATAAATTAGGAGATAAAGTTACAATTGAAGTAATAGATGCAAGTAAAGAATTAAGAAGAATAGATTTTAAAATAAAAAATTAAAATATTTAATTAATGTAAAAACTTAATAAAAAAAGAATATATTAAAAATATAGCATAATGACTATATTAAATCAAGATAATAAAAGTTAAAAAGTATTGAAAGTTTGAAAAAAATAAAAAGAATAAATCTTATAAAAAACTTGGTACAAGCTAATAACAAGATTTATTCTTTTTTTATTAAGTTTTTACATTAATAAAAAGAACATAATGAAAAGGAAATGATATACTAATCTGTATTGACTTAATTCAATAAGATTGTTAAAATGTAAAAAACACTAAAGAATAATAACATAAATTGAGGAAATACTAAA
>CANRLA010000073.1 GCA_947631315.1 uncultured Clostridia bacterium
TATAATTTAAAACAGATAAACTTAATGTTTCCATTTCTGATGCTGTATCATAGCTCTTTACTGCCTTTTTCGTTTGTCCAAATAAACCATTTTCTCCCATTATCATTCCTATAGACACTCCTGCAAGTATTAACATTATTATTATGCTGATTACTAATGCAATAAGTGTAATTCCTTTGTTTTCTATTATCTTTTGCATTTTTTACCTCCATTTTTATCATTAAGCATATTACTTAATGATAAATTCCTATATTATTTTTATTCAACTATATGGTGCAATTATAGGAATTTTGCAGGCACTCAGATGTAAAAAATAGGTTAAGTAAATGCAATTCTTTGTGAATGATAAAAATATAATAAAAAATATTCAAAATGTTGATTTTTTTATTTTTTTGTGATAGATTATGAATAATTAAAATGTCGTTAAGTAATATGCTTTACGATATTTTTTATATAATAATATTCACATAAGTAAACAATTCCATTCTAAGAATCTGTTAAACTTGCTTTTTTATAAAATAATACACAATGCTAGAATCTTATGGTAACAAGGTATCGTGTAAGATAGTCAACACATAGTACTTTCTCAATATAGAAGATACTATGTGAATTATGAAATGTTGTTTTATGATTATTATTTAATTAAATAATTATGATAGCTTATAGTTTCATTAAAGTTATTTTCTATTTCTTGATCAGATAAGACTCTAGTATATAGTCTGCAAGAGTATAAATCAAATTTGCTATAACTACACTTTCTTTTTCCTCCGTTATTCGGATCTCCACCAACCTGTAATCCTATTGTAAAAGGAATTGAACTATCTTTTATACTTTCTGATTTTAAGTAATCTTTATTACATGTTGTACTTTGTGCTAAACTTCCTTTATTATATACTTTTACTTCTCCAGTATTAAAATTTACTGTCATTGATATGTAATTATAGTCATTAGATTTTTTTATATTATGAAATTCTATCCAATGCTTATTATTCTCATTATCCGCTCTTAATTCGGATTCAGAATCTCTATTACTAAAACAACAACTAAATTGTTTTTCATGTAAAGTTGTTCTAAAATTATTAGAATATGTTTTATCATTCTCATCTAATATAGATTTATTAAGAAAAAATATACTACTAGTATATCCTTTTCCATAAAACTCAAATGTAAATCCATCACTTTCTTCTATGTCAACATTTTCTAATTTCAAGTAATCATCTACTCCATCAAATTTTATTTCTGTTTTATTAAATCCACTCACATCATTAATGCTTCCATTTTCATTGCAAAATGTTACATTTTCTCCCCACTCATCTTGATTAGACATATTTATTGGGTTGATATTTAATACTATATTATCTGTTACTGATATTCCAGATTTCCAAGACATCATAACATAATCCTTTTTATCTTCTCCTATATCAATTACTTCTCCTGTTTCATAATTAATTACCCAGTTATAATTTGTATGTCCATAGTCTTTTAAATCTGTTCCTTTTTTTAGATAATTATAATTGTTTCCATAAATTTCTTTTGTATTATCTAATAATTGTATAACTGTCCATTGATTATCATTTATAGATGTTCTGTTAAATAATTGCATTCCTAATTTTGTTTTTTCAGCATTATCTGTTGCATTATTCATTTGATATAATAATACATTTTGTTCTATATATTCTCTTTCACTTGCTATTTGATATTCTTTTGTTGCTTTTTTTGCTTTATTAAATATTCCATCATTAGATAATGTTATATTTAATGTTACTCCTGCCAATATCAATAATATAACTATTGTAACTACTAACGCTACAAGCGTAATTCCTTTGTTTTCTTTCATTTTCTTCTCCTAAAATACATTATTTATAAATTATCATTAAGTATATTGCTTAATGATAATTTATATAATCCGTTTAATGATAAATATTATTTTTTTTAAGACTTCAATGTTATAAATTAGGTAAGAAAAAAATTATATAAAAAGATATAAAATTTATTGATTTTTTTATGATTCTATGATACATTATTTATAGTTTAAAATATCGTTAAGCAATATACTTGACGATATTTTTTATATTTTTTCTAAATATTTTTTCTTGATTTTATCTGATGAATGAACATATATTCCCAGTGTTATATTTACATCTGAATGTCCTAGAATTTCGCTCAATGATTTTGCATCCATTCCTACCTCAATACAATTTGTTGCAAATGTATGCCTTAATATATGAAATTTATATGGCTTTAATTTACACTTTTTTAATATAGATTTTAATGTATATTGATAGTTTCTCGGCTCTACTATTTTATTACTTTTACCGGACAAAAAATAATCTTCATCATTATATTTTTTTCTTAAATTTTTTAATATTTCATATAGCTTTTGATTTATTGGAATGCTCCTTATTGAACAATTAGATTTTGGCTTACCCATAATAATATTAGAATTTCTTTCTTGCTCATTATATATTCTTTGCACAGTATTTTCCACATAAATATACCTATTTTCTAAATCTATATTTTTCCATTTTAAGCTACATATTTCTCCTACTCTCATTCCTGTATTTAAACACATTATTATTCCATAAGTTTTTAATGTGCTTTTTTCGAAGCAATATTTTTCTAATCTTTCTTTTTCTTTATGACTTAATATTTTTAATCTTTTCTTCTCTAACTTTGGTATATTTATTCTTTTTACTTGTAGAATACAATCATTTTCATCTTCATAATATTTTAAGATTGCTTTCAAAACATTTACAATATCTCTTATCGTTTTTGAAGATAATTTCTTTTGCAAGTTTCGAACATAGTCATTATAATTTCTAATACTTTCAATATTCATTCCTTTAAATTCAGGATTTAAGTATCTCTCAACTATAAATAGATAATTATAATATGTGGAACTTTTAATAGAAATTTTTTTATAATTAAGCCATTCTCCTGATATCTTTTCAAAATTTATTTTCTCATCTTCTTTGTTAATTATTTTTTTTAATTTATTTAATACATTCATCTTCTCACACCTCTCAATGGTATCACTTTATCATAACAAATCTTCTTTAATTAACTTAAACATAAAAATAATCCTCCTTTCCATTGGAAGATTTTTTTCTCTAAATAAAAAAAATCAACCAAATTTATTTTTTGATTGATTTTGTATCTACTATTCTATAAAGTTCAAACAGATACGTCGTTGGAGCAATTACAAAACAGATATGCGAAAACATTATTTTTTTAATATTTATTTAATATTAATTCATATGCTTTTTTTACATCTTTTTCTTCAGTTATATTAATTCCTGTATTTTTTATTTCATTAAACATACTATTTTTTGTTTCATTAATTTCGTCTAATGATTTTCCTTCAAAATCTTCAGTGTTTTCATATTCAATTAATGTTCCTAAGTTTTCAACATCTTGAAATGCATATTCTACTTTATCTTTACTATACACTACGACTTTATAATTCACTCTTATTAGTTCTTCAAATTCCAAGTATTCAAATAATTCTTTAGCTTTTTCTAAGTCACTGCAATCTAAATTTATTTTTTGTTCTGATATAACATCTCCGTTATCATCAAACTCCTTATTTTTATATGTAATTTTTTTTATTTCATTATTTTCTATTTTTATTTTCCTTAATAATACAGATTTCTTTAATATATCTTGAATATTATATTTATTTAATTCTCTTAATTTTGATGTCATATATATATCATCTATTTCACTTTCCCTAATTTTTTTAAATCCTTGCAATTCCAATTTTTTTATAGCACTTTGAATTCCTTCATTTAATCTTACTGTTATTTCAATTTGTTTCATAATATAATCCCCCTATTAAAAAGATTATATAACAAAAAGGAGAATTTTAAAAGTAAAATTCTCCTTTTTTCAAAACTATTAAGTTTTAAATTTTTTCTATTGATTTAATAGTAATTTTCATACCATTAAATTCAATTAACTCATCAATATGCTTATTTATAAGTGCCTTTGCCATTGGTGTAGCTGATGATATTATACCCTTATCAAGGTCTGATTCATTATCTCCTAATATAGTTAATGTTTCAGTTTCTCCATCAATTTCGTATACCACCTTTGAACCAGGAATAACTTTAGAACCATCAAATTTTTTAAAAAATTCACTTTCTTCAATTATCATACATTCATGCATTCTTTTATAAAGTTTTTCCTTTTCCGCAGGTAAAGTATACATAGCTTTTACACGCAGTTCCATAAATTCAGGATTTTCCCTTAAATCATTATCTCTTTTTGCACTTTCTCCCATCTTTCTTTGTGCATCAATAATTTTTTGATCCATTAATTGATATTCTTCACAAAGCTTTTCATATCCTTTTTTAGAAATCAATTCCATTTTTATTCCTCCTAATGTTATTCATCTCTAAGATGTTTTCTTACTTTAACAAGAATTTTTCCGTAGTTGTTTTGACCATCATTATTTGGTCCACAACCCCAATAATTTTCTTTCACGGTTGCTTCAACAATTTCTGCATCCCCAGTATCTAAAAGTTTTCTCAAAATATCTTTATTTTGCTTAAACTTAAAATATACTGCATCATACATTACATTTTGTTTTATTTCCTCCCAATCACTTCTTAAATTGAGATTTCTATCTCTACCAATTATAGAAGCAATCTTTGGAGTTTCAGCATTTGCGATTTTTAATCTTATTTCCGGTTCAAGAAATTTTTGAGCCTGATAGTAATGTTCCGATGTTTTCCAATAGATGCCATCTTTAAAAAAACCGTAGTTAGAATATGTTGCTAAATAACCATATTCACCAAACTCCTTATAGAATCTTATCATTTTCATTTTAATCTTTCTCCTGGCACAAGATACATTGTTTTTAAGTCACTTAATGTGTAAACTTCATCTAAGTCATCTAACTGAATAATTTTTCTTTCGGCTACTTGACCTCTAACACTCGCAGTGTCATACATATTAAGTTTTTCAATAACAATACTATTTCCATAATTGCAACTAAGTCTCCAAGAAACTCCTTCTTCCTTCATTTTACTATTATACATGCCATAATTTCTTTCATGAATTGGAGTCAATGGCTCATTTTCTTTATTTGTCAATCCCTTAAATTCATGAATTGCTCTTCCAAGATTGCAAATAATTCCAGTATCTATAGTAAAATCGGCATCAAAGAAATTCTTTGCAGGATATCCTGCAATCTGCAGTGCAGAAACATATGCATTTACCATAGGTAAAACTTCATTAGTTATATAATCATATTTATTTTGCTTTCCATTTGACTTGTACTTATTAGCAATCATTCTGCAAATATTCAGTACGTTATAGACATCTTTCCATGTAGCATCTTCAAATTTATCAAGACTTTTTAATCCTTTAGTCTTTTTTAATTCTATAATACTATTTAGCAAAAATCTTTCTAAAACAATATAACCTGAAGTTTGTCTAATTTCTGTTCTAGGATAAATACACATACCATAATTTCCATTTTCAGTTATACTAGGATTAATTGCATAGTACTTACCATCATAATTACTCATAAGGTAAATTTCTACAACTTTATAATCCTGAAAATTTCCAATAATGAATTTATGACATGTTTTTTTAAGCTTTTCAAGTGTTTGGAATGCTTCATATGTTTCTATGCTATAAAACTCTGTTGCATCCTCAGTTAAAAAAATCTGATGATTGAATGGATCTTTAACATAGGCTTCCTTCATTTCAACATTACACTGCTTAGAAATGAATAAATAATTTCCTACACAGATAATTTTGTGATTTAAGACTTCAGTTTCAAATACTTCTTCAATTTCAACTAAAGGCTTATATCTAAGTTCTACACACATATTTCTGCTTCCTGCACCACACAACTCATAATATGGCTTATAGATTTCTAATAAATTAGCCATATCAAGTGTGTAATCAAACTGACTATATGTGGCATTTTTACTACACCATCCAATTTCATAAGGAGTAAAAGAAAGTCTTACTCCTCCAAGTCCATCTTCATAAAGAAGATTAATTCTTTTATGCATATCATTCAGTTCTTCATTATATCTACTATAACTAACTGTTGAAATTCTAGTTGCTACACCCAATTCTTTGAATGCTAGTTTGATAAATAGATCTAAATATGGATAATTCCCAATATCATTATCAAGATATGGAAAAATCACACCATTTCTATGTTCATATCTATCATATGTTATAAAAGAATAATTTTCTTTCATCTGTGGAGATGCATATTTTAAAGCTGCAATAATATTTCTTATTCTCCGCTCTTCCCAAAATTCAACTCTTGCATTTGCAGTTTTACTACAAATTTCACATGCATTTAGGCATCCAATCTGAGGCTGAAAATGTCTCATTTTTGAAAAAAATTCTTCAGGCATCTTACTAAATTCCTTTATCAACTTTTTTCTTTCATTGTAATCCTGATTACAAAGTTCTATCTCATCTGTTAAAAGATATTTTTTATTCATACTGTCTACCTCTTTCCTTAATTGATATAAATAATTTTTTAACATTTTTCTGAACATCTGTACTATCGTTATTAAAAACAATAATTGGACCACTTTCTAAGCCAAGAAAATAATTAAATTTCTTATTAAATTGTTCTCTTTTTTTACTGTCATCTAATACTTTATCTAGAATTGATTTCCCCCTTTCTGTGATACGCTTTTGTCTAATTTCTTCATTTAACTTAACAAAGATTGTCAAGTCAGGTTTTAAAATGTCATAGGTTT
>CANRLA010000074.1 GCA_947631315.1 uncultured Clostridia bacterium
TATTAAATTAATCTAGAACTTTCTTTTACAATTTTTTATTATCTTTTAAAACTGGAATTTAAATTTTCACTTCACGACAAACTTTATTACTTTCATTTTTTTATTTTAATTTCTTATACTTGTATCAATCTTTTTTTATTACTAAATCTCTCTTTCTTCTTCCGTTTTACCTAACTCCTTATCGTTATTTTCTAAATTTATGTTTGAAATTGTTACCTGAGAATAATTAGACATATCTGATAGTTCTCTTCTAAATGTATTATCTTTTTTATCAATATTCTCTACCTTTTCATCTTCTAAAGGCCTTTCATCTTTTTTTATAAATGCCTTTTTTATTTTCTGATATAATGATTCTCTTTTTACTACTGGTAAATTATTATTTCTAATTTGTCCTTTATCTTTAATTCCTTTACTATATCTTTTTAACTCTTCTTTTATATTTAATTCTCCTTCAAACTTTGCTGGAACTATTTCGTCTCCTTCTATATAATAATATGATGTATTTCCATTATCACTTACTACAATCCCTCTATCTATAATTTTTATTTGAGCATTAGGATTTCTTTGATTTATACTTTCCTTTAAATATAAAAATTGTTTAATTGTTTTATTAAAATCATCACCCAGCCTTTGCGTAAAACCAAATAATTCCCTAGGGTTATCTATCTCCTGACTTGCACTAATTTCAAGCTCACTTGAACCTTTTGAAAAAGATTTGTTATCATTTCCATTATATAAATATCTTTTTCCTTCTCTTGTTTCTATTTCTATTATTGAGAAATTACTTAATTCTTTCAGATTATTATTTTCATCTAATTTTCGCATTAAATATAACACTGCTTTTGGATTCTTTGGTAGCAAAATACTAGATACTTTATAAAAAAAGTTATAAGTTGCATCTTGTTCTGTAACATCCAATATTTCTATTAAATTTTTATAATTCATGAAATCGTAGATTGTAAATTTTTTGCTTTCTATTTTACTTTCTACTTCTTTTATAGTTTTCTTGTAATACTTATCTATTACATTCGATATAACTGTTACATTAGGATTACTTTTATCCAATAATTTATATAAATTACATAAATTTTCAATTTCTTGTTTTTTTATTTTTTTAGCATTAAATAATTTTTCACATTTTTTGGATATATATTTATCGATTATTGTGTTTTCATATTGAATTATATCTTTTTTTACCTGCTCGTTATAAGAATTATTTAAATTTTTTAAATATAAAATTCTTGTTTCACTTGTGTCTTGTAGTTTTTGCTTATTTAAAAATTTATTATAAATATTTATGTCAAAAATATCTGCAACATTTTTTCCATTTTTTATATCTTCAATTTTTTGTATGTTGAATGATATTGCATTTTTTAATGAATAAATTTCATCTGTTATCGCCAAAAATTTTAATGTTTCCTGATAACTCATTCTTAGATTTTTTGAGGTGTTTTTTACATTGCCTTTACACATCTTCATTAGTCTTTTTGGTCCAATAGCTAACTCTAACTCGTTTGCTAGTTTTGTTAGTGTTGGATAACCAAATGGTTTTATTTGACACATCTTTACAATCCAGTTTGTCAATCCTTCATTTAATCCTCTACCTACTTCTTCACCATTTCGATAATGCTCTAATATTCCTGTTCCGCAATTGAAATTTTTATAATCTTTTCTTAATAATGCATGCACTAATTCATGAAAAACTATAGCCTTATTTTCTTCATTTTTTAGAATCTGTTCTATTGTGCATTTTTCTCCATTTTCGCCACTTATACATAGATTGATTGAATAATCTGATGCTTTGTAGAATCCACCTATATTATTTCTTGATTCTATATTTGTATAAACTTTATTAACATTTCTATTTAGACAATCTCTAGCAAATTTTTTTCCAAAAACATCTGTAAATGTTTTACATCTATTTAGTTGATTAACTGCAAAATCCTTAATCTCTTCCTTTAATTGTTGATTTTCAATCTTTTCCATTATTTTATCCTTTTTTCTTATATAGTATATACAATATCTTTTTCCTTAATTTCGTAAATATTTCTTAAATGTTCTAAAATATTTTCATCTTCTAATTTTTTTTCTATGCCATTTTCTACATAGTAATACTCATATTTAATCAAATTTTTTTTAATTTTTAACTTCTTTATATAATTTATTCCATCGTAATTTATTTCACTAATTTTTATCTCTTCACGATTCATACTTACCTCCAGCTATTTTATTATAACAATATATATTTTACTTTACAACCGAGTTAGACAATTATTTTTTCGTAAAAAAGAGTCTTTAAATTTTACTGAACTCAATTTGTTAGACAAAAAAGTTTAACTATTGGTGTTCAATTTTTAAAGCCTCTTTTTTATTAATTAAATATATTCTTTTAGTTTTTTGCTTCTTGATGGATGTCTTAATTTTCTTAATGCTTTTGCTTCAATTTGTCTAATTCTTTCACGAGTTACATTGAATTGTTTTCCTACTTCTTCAAGTGTACGAGCTTTTCCATCATCTAATCCAAATCTAAGTCTTAAAACTTTTGCTTCTCTTGGAGTTAATGTTTTCATTACTTCTTCTAGTTGTTCTTTTAGCATTGTATAAGACGCTGCGTCTTGTGGAGATGGAGAATCATCATCTTGTATAAAATCTCCTAAATGACTATCATCTTCTTCTCCTATAGGTGTTTCTAACGAAACTGGATCTTGTGCTATTTTTTGAATTTCAAGAACTTTTTCAACTGGTATTTCCATATCTGCAGCAATTTCTTCAGGAGTAGGCTCTCTACCATTTTGTTGAAGTAAATGTCTTGATGTACGAATTAGTTTATTAATTGTTTCTACCATGTGTACTGGTATTCTTATTGTTCTTGCTTGGTCTGCTATTGCTCTTGTTATTGCTTGTCTTATCCACCATGTAGCATAAGTGCTGAATTTAAATCCTTTGGTATAATCAAATTTGTCAACTGCTTTAATTAATCCCATGTTGCCTTCTTGGATTAGGTCTAAAAATAGCATTCCCCTTCCAACATATTTTTTAGCTATACTTACAACTAATCTTAAATTTGATTCTGTTAATTTCTTTTTTGCTTCTTCATCTCCATCTAGGATTCTTTTTGCTAATTCAAGTTCTGTATCATAGTTTAGAAGTTGAATTTTTCCTATTTCCCTTAGATACATTCTAACTGGGTCATCAATATTGATTCCTTCCATATTGTCCATATCTAAGTCTTCAACTGAAATATCTTCAACTTCTTCCAGGTCTTCTGCATCAGGTTCTATATCTTCTAAATCATCACCTAAAATGTGTATTCCCATTTGTTCAAAAACTTCAAAGATTTTTTCAATTTTGTCTGCATCAATGCTATCTAATTGCATTGCTAGTTCTTCATAAGTTATTTTGCCCTTCTTTTTAAGGCTTTCAACTACTTTTTTTATTTTATCTATTTCTTCTTGACTAGCTATGTCTTGTAAGTTTTTGATTATTACTTCTTTTTGAATAGATGTATTTTCTGTTTTTTTGCTTTTATCTTTTATCTCTTTATTTTTTTCTACTCTTACAGCTTCTTTATTTACTTTTTGACTTACTTTAATCTTTTTATCTTTTTTATTTTGTTCTTTTTTTATCTTTTTTTCTTTCTTTACTATATCAGATTTATTTTTAGAAGGTTTTGCTTTAGCTAGGGTTTCTTTTTTAGGTTTTTGTTTTTTCTCTTTTTCTATGCTATTTTCTTTTTTTCTACTTTTTCTTTTTCTTCTAAATAAAGCTGGATCTCTTTCAACAGTGTGGTTTTCCACTTCTTTACCTTCTAATTTTTTCTTAGCTATACGAGCATTGTCAATTAAATCAATAACATTTTTTACACTATCTGGTTTATCCATTTTTACCTCCTATTTCATCCTAGCTAATTCTATAATTATACTATTTAATTCGCTTTCTATTTTTTCTACTTCATCACTCGACAAATTATTTTTGTTATCTAACATACTAATTATTTCATTTTTCCTTGCAATTTTTCTTTCTTTTAAGTATATTTTTTCAACGTCTTCAATTGCTTTATCTAC
Organism: uncultured Clostridia bacterium; assembly: GCA_947631315.1. Lineage (GTDB taxonomy): Bacteria > Bacillota > Clostridia > TANB77 > CAG-508 > CAG-793. The sequence goes on from CANRLA010000074.1 coordinate 4,065, forward strand.
ATCATCTATCTCAAAATCTAATGCTAAAATTCCACTTATGTAATTTACTATATCTTCATCAGTAAACCAGTCTATAACATTTTCTGCATTTATATTTTCTTTGCCTTTTTCGAATAAAGTATTTAATATCTGTTTATTTTTTTCTATCTTTATGCAATTCAAATCTATTGCATTTTTTATTCGTTCATAGCTTTTTTCACAATAATTAATTAACACAAAAATAAGCATTTGCTCCCTTTTATTAACAGCTTCATCAACTTTTTCAATATTTTTTGGAGTTACTGTAACTGACCTTTTTTCTAGAACTTTTTCACTTACTTTTCCATTATATATTTTTTTATTTATTTCTGCTTCTATAGCTATTTTCGATATATTATATGTTTTAGCAATTTTATCAATGTAGATTTCTCTTTCCATTGTATTATCAACTTCAGATAAGATTTTTGCTATTTCATTTAAGAACTTAATCTTGTCACTTGTATTTTCAATATTAAGGTCTTTTACTAAATTTTTTACTTTATATTCTACTATTGATATTGAGTTATCCATACATTTAATAAATTTTTCAGGTCCATATTTTATAACAAATTCATCGGGATCCTTTGCACCTGATATCTGCAAAACTCTAATATCAACTCCCATATTTTTTAGAATTTCCATTCCTCTAATTATGGCAGTTTGTCCTGCTCCGTCTGCATCATATCCAAGTATAACTTGCTCGCTATTTTTTCTTAAAAGCCTTCCTTGTGCATCTGTTAAAGCTGTTCCAAGTGATGCTACAACATTTGTTATTCCTCTTTGGTGCAAAGATATAACATCCATATATCCTTCTACAATTAATAACCTTTTTAATATGCCTGCTTGTTTAGATTTTGCAACATTTAGTCCAAATAGATTTCTTCCCTTGCTATAAACTATATTTTCAGGCGAATTAATATATTTTGGCTTACTATCATCTAAAACTCTACCGCCAAACGCAATCACTCTATTTCTTACATCTTGAATTGGAAACATTAATCTATGTTTGAATTTATCATAATATCTTCCACCTTCTGATTTTCCAATTAAGCTTGACGCTAGCATTTCTTCAGAGCCAAAACCTTTTGACTTTAAAAAGCTAAATAATTCATTATTATCTCCAGCATATCCAATTAAAAATGACTTTAATGTATTATTGTCTAATTTTCTCTTTTTTATGTATTCTTGAGCTATTTTTGACGTTGGTTTATATAATTTTTCATGATAAAATTGTGCTGCTTCTTTATTAACTTGATATACTTTTGCTCTTAAATTTGCAATTCTTTCATCTTCTGCATTTGATGACTTTGGAAGTTCAATATTCGCTCTTTCTGCAAGTAATTGTATACTTTCAAAAAAACTGATATTTTCTATTTTGCTTATAAAGTGAAATACATTTCCTCCAACTCCACAGCCAAAGCAATGAAAAATTTGCTTGTCCGGAGAAACAGAAAAAGAAGGTGATTTTTCATTGTGAAAAGGGCATATTCCAAAATAATTTCTACCTTTTCTTTTTAATGTTACATATTGTGATATTACATCTACTATGTCATTGCGAGTCTTTATTTCATCTAATACTTCATCACTATATCGTACCATATTTCTACCTTTCTTTTCTCATATATATAATATTCGACAAATGTAAACTAAATCCTTCTTATTTTTTCAATTATGTAAATAAAATATTTTACATAATTCTTCTAAATCAAATTTACTACAATTAAAAGTGATTTTCCTAGAGTATAAAAAAAAGATACATTAGTACCTTTTTTATTAAATGTTTCTTAATTAAGCATTTCATAATTCTTATTACCCTTTGCTTTTTAATAATGAATAATGTGTTTATTTATATTTCTCTAATTTTTTTGTAATTCATTATAGTTTAGTTTCCCCTGTGTTATCAAATGGAATAAATTTATTAACTGCACTTTGTTGTAAGTCAATCTTTGCTTCAGTTGGAACTCTAAATTCCTTGTATGACATGTCTATTTTATTATCTATAAGTTTCTCAATTTCATCTTTTGATGCATGCTCAGCTAATACTAACTCACTAACTAAAATAAGTTTAGCATTATTTAACATCTTCTTTTCTCCAGTAGATAATGTGCCTCTCTCTTTTTGCTTAAAGCTTAAGTTTCTTACAACATCAGCTACTTGATATATATCACCTGTTTTCATTTTATCTAAATTATCTCTATATCTCTTGTTCCAATTGTCAGACATTTCTGTTTCATCTTGTTCTAATAATTTTAATACCTCTCCTGCACTTTTGCTATCAATAACACTTCTTACTCCCATAGATTCAGCTTTTGCAGTAGGAACCATTACCATAACTTCTCCTGGCATTTTAATTACATAATATTGTTGCTTTTCTCCTAAAATTTCTTTCTCCTCAATGCTATCTATTGTACCTGCACCGTGCATTGGATATACTATATTGTCACCAACATTAAACATCTTTATGTACTCTCCTTTCCAGTCTTGGTCTATCAAAAGACATAAATATCCTTTTTTACCACATCTCAATTATACCACATTTTTTTTATTTAGTAAAGTTTTTTTGTTTATTTTTGATTAACGTGAAGTGAAAATTTAAATTCCAGTTTTAAAATAGGAAAAAGGAATTTAGTCTTACACCCAATTCCAGTTGAATT
>CANRLA010000075.1 GCA_947631315.1 uncultured Clostridia bacterium
GGTCTAGCTTCATTTGATTCTAAAGCAGTTTTTATTGTTCCGTTGTCTCTTTTAATTTCTCTAACACTTATTACATCTCCAGCTTTTATTAAGTAAGATGGAATGTTAACTTTCTTTCCATTTACATTAAAAGCTTCGTGTGTTATAAGCATTCTAGCTTGTGTTCTAGAACTTGCAAATCCTAATCTATATACAACATTATCTAATCTGCTTTCTAGTAATGTTAATAAAGCTTCACCTGTTTTTCCTTTTGTTTTAGTTGCCATTGTATAGTATTTTCTAAATTGCTTCTCTCCAACACCATAGAATGACTTTGTTTTTTGCTTTTCTCTTAATTGTGTTCCGTATTCAGAAAGTTTTGCTTTTTTCTGTCCGTTTTGTCCAGGTGCATAATTTCTTCTGCTTATACTGCATTTGTCAGAATAACATCTTTCGCCTTTTAAGAATAACTTTTGTCCTTCTCTACGGCAGATACGGCACACTTCGTCCTTATATCTTGACATTTATTTTTCTCCTTTCATTTTTATAAAACATTTAATTTATATAATAAAAAGTTGTTATACTCTTCTTCTTTTTGGTGGTCTACATCCATTATGTGGTATAGGTGTTACATCTTTAATAGATGTGATTTCTAAACCTGCTGTTTGTAGAGCTCTTATTGCAGATTCACGACCTGCACCTGGTCCTTTTACAAATACTTCTATTGTCTTTAGTCCGTGTTCCATAGCTGCTTTTGCTGCTGTTTCAGCAACTTCTCCAGCTGCAAATGGTGTGCTTTTTCTAGAGCCTTTAAATCCTAATCCTCCAGCACTTGCCCAAGATAGAACATTTCCTTGAACATCAGATATTGTAACTATAGTATTGTTAAAGCTTGAACTAATATGAGCTTTACCAGTTTGTATATTTTTACTAATTCTTCTTCTTGTTCCTTTTTTGCTTGAACTCTTTGTAGTAGCCATTATTTATCTCCTTTCTAAAAAATTCATTATCATAAATTATTTTGATTTACCTTTGCTAACTAATTTTCTTGGTCCTTTTCTTGTACGAGCATTTGTTTTTGTTCTTTGTCCTCTTACTGGAAGTCCTCTTTTATGTCTCATACCTCTATAGCATCCCATTTCAATTAATTGTTTAATATTTAAAGCTACTTCTCTTCTTAAATCACCTTCAACAGTGTATTCAGCCATTGCTTTTCTTATTGCTTGTTCTTGTTCTGCTGTTAAATCTTTTACTCTAATATCTGGGTTTACTCCAGCATCTTTTAGAATTTTTTGAGATCTTTTTAAGCCTATTCCATAAATATAAGTAAGTCCAATTTCTACTCTTTTTTCCTTAGGTAGATCAACTCCTGCTAAACGAGCCATTTTTACACCTCTTTCTTTCTTGTTTAATTTTCTATTGTTTTTTATATTAATTGATTTTAATTTTATAAAATATTAATATAAAAAACAAAATTAAGTATTATCTTAAAGTTCTAAAGGTGAAATGCACTAAATAAATACTAAATGTATCGATTTGAAAGGTTTTATCTTCTACATTTAATATTTAGTTAGTCTTTAGAAACTTTCAAATAAAATATATATAAACACAAATCTAAATCAGCCGCTTACTAGATTTGTGTTAATATCAAAATACATTATCCTTGTCTTTGTTTATGTTTTGGATTTTCACATATAACTCTAACAACACCTTTTCTTTTGATTACTTTGCATTTATCGCATATCTTTTTTACTGATGGTCTTACCTTCATTTTTGATACACCTCCTATATTTGCTTGCTAATGGTTGATATGTGAAGTCAAATGTAAATAAATTACATCTCACTTCACACCTCAACATCATTAGTTTTATTTTTAATTTTAAATTATATTTTTAATTTTAAATTATTATTATTTTTATTTTAACTTTTTAATTTTGAGTTTTATTATTATTTATGTGTTTTATTTTGCTCTCCATATTATTCTTCCTTTATTTAAATCGTATGGAGAAAGTTCAATTTTAACTTTATCTCCTGGTAAAATCTTAATATAGTTCATTCTTAACTTTCCTGAGATATGTGCTAAAATTTCATGTCCATTTTCTAGTTTAACTTTAAATAATGTATTTGGTAAAGCTTCTGAAACTATACCATCTACTTCTATTACATCCTCTTTTGACATATATTATAGAGCCTCCTATTTATTTGAATATTGACATAATAAGCGAGTTTAACACAATAATAATTATATAATATTTTTATATCAATGTCAATATCTCTGGTTCGTTTTCTGTAATTAAAATTGTATTTTCATAATGTGCTGATAAACTTTCATCTAAAGTCCAAATTGACCAACCATCATCAGCTTGGCAGATATCAGGTTTTCCAGCTGTAACCATTGGCTCAATTGCTAAAGTCATACCTGGTTCTAGTCTGATTCCTCTACCTGCTTTTCCAAAGTTAGGTATTCCTGGATCTTCATGCATTTCTCTTCCTATTCCGTGTCCTTCAAACTCTTTTATTACAGAATATCCATTTTTCTTAACATATTCTCCTATTGTATGAGAAATGTCTCCTAATCTATTTCCTTTTTTAGCAAATTTTATACCTTCAAAGAATGCTTGTTTTGTTACTTCTATTAAGTTTTTTGCCTCATCAGAAACAGTTCCAACTGTGTAAGTTCTAGCACAATCACCATTAAATCCATCTTTATAAGCGACTAAATCAATACTTACAATATCTCCATCCAATAATATTGCGTTTTTTGATGGAATACCATGAATTATATTATCATTAATAGATGCACAAATAGCTCCTGGAAAATCCATTACCCCTTTTATTCCACTTGGGTAACCTTTTTCTGCTGGTGTAGCACCATATTTTCTCATCGTACTTTCTGCAATTCTATCTAACTCTAATGTTGATATTCCCGGTCTAATTGCTTTTTCAACTTCTTTTTGAGTAAGATTAGCTATTCTACATGCTTCTCTCATTTTTTCAATTTCAGATTTGGATTTAATAGTTACCATTTTAGTTTCCTTTTTAATTACTTGATTTTTATTTTTTTCTATTTATTATTTTTATCTTTTATTTCTGTTTTAATTTTGTTTATTTGAATTTATTATTTTACTTTATTGATACTTTATTTTAATCTTCTTTCAATTATTTGAAATGCTTTTTCAGTTGTATCTTCTTTGGTCGTATTAGAATAAATATCTATATCTATAGTTTCCAAAATTCCCTCTTTTTTGTAAAAAGATATTAATGGTTCTGTATTTTTATAATAGACATTTAATCTTTCTTTAATGGTTTCAGGTTTATCATCATCTCTTACTATTAATTTTGAACCACATACATCACATATACCTTCGACTTTAGGTGGCATAAATATAGTATTAAATGTTGCTCCACATTCTTTGTTTGAACATATAACTCTACTTGAAGTTCTTTTGATAATATCTTCATCAGGTATACATAAATTTATTACTGCTGTAACAGATTTTTCTTTTTGGTTTAAAAATTTTTTTAGGCTTTCTGCTTGATTTATGGTTCTTGGAAATCCATCTAATAACACATCACCTAATTCCATTAACTTATCTTCTACCATTGATATAGTTATGTCATCAGGAACTAAATTCCCATTAGAAATATATTCATTTGCTTTTTTTCCTAAATCTGTATCTCTTTTAATTTCATCTCTAAAAATATCTCCAGTAGATAAATGTGTCAAATTATATTTTTTGCAAATCTCTTTGCCTATAGTACCTTTACCACTTCCTGGCGCTCCTAACATTATAATATACATAATTTTTCTCCTTACAAAATATTATAAAAGCCATTCCACGAAGCTATCTACACGTAGATAGCTTCTATATGCTTTAGGCTTTTTTATTATTTTTCTAAGAATCCTTTATAATGTCTCATTACAAGGTGTGATTGTAATTGATCTCCTAGTTCTATTGCAACACCAACTATAATTAATATTGATGTTCCTCCAAATGCTGTATTTATTCCAATTCCTTTTGCAAGCATTGGGATAATAGCAATAACTGCTAAGAATAATCCTCCAAACAATAATACTTTAGAAAGGACAGATGATAAATAATCAGCTGTTGGTCTTCCAGCTCTGATTCCTGGAATAAATCCTCCATTTTGCTTTATATTGCTTGCTACTTCTGCTGGATTAAATGTTGCATAAGTATAAAAATATGTAAATCCAACTATTAATAGCAAATATATAATTGCATTGATTATAGTATATGTCCATCCTACATTTGATGATGATGTCGCTATTGATAAATTATATATTACTCTTAAAAATCCAGTTTTAGTTTCTATATCATTTACAAATAATTGAATTACCATTGCTGGGAATGTCATAAATGACGATGCAAAGATTATTGGAAGCACACTAGCCATTGCTGGTTTAATTGGAATATGAGTATTTTGTACTCCAACCATTCTTCTTCCTACAACTTTCTTTGAATATTGTACTGGTATTCTTCTTTCTGCTTGTTGAACAAAAATAACTCCTACAACTAAAAGTAATACTCCAAAGACTATTAAAAGTGCTTTTATTAATCCTAGTGTTGAAAAAGCACCATCTTCAATAACTAATCCTGCTATTGATGTTATTGCTTGTGGAACACTTGATACTATTCCTGCAAATATTAACATTGAAATACCATTTCCAATACCTTTTGAAGTAATCTTGTCTCCTATCCACATAAGAAGTGATGTACCTGTAATTAATGATAATACAACTACAAATCCTGTAAGTGGTGAATCTTCTACAAATAAACCATAAGATTTATAAGAGAAATAAATTCCTAATCCTTCTATTAAGGCAAGAAGTATTGATAATAGTTTTGTATATCTATCTATTTTCTTTCTTCCTTCTTCTCCACCTTCTTTAGTTAATCTTTCTAGGGCCGGTATTACCATTCCTAAAAGTTGAATAACAATTGAAGATGTAATATAAGGAGTAATTGACATAGCAAAAATTGAAAGTCTTGAGAAAGCACCTCCTGAAATCATATTAATCATTCCTACTACGCTATTTTGATATGCGTTTTCTTGTGCTTTTAATGTTATTATATCAACCATTGGTATTGTAATATAACAACCCAATCTAAATATTACTAGAAGCAATATTGTATATAATATTTTTTTTCTAATTTCCGGTGTTTTTAAAGCATTTTTTATTGTTTTAAACAATTATATCACCTCTGCTTTTCCGCCTAAAGACTCGATTTGTTCTTTTGCTTTTGCAGTAAATCTTTTTGCTTTTACAGTTAATTTCTTTTCTAATTTTCCTGTTGCTATTATAACTATACCGTCATTTTCTTTGCTTATTATTCTATCTTTTATTAAGCTTTGTGCATCTACTTCTTCAGTTGTAGATTTATTTAACATTGTTAATGTAACTTCTGTATAGTTTCTTGCAAATTTATTATTAAATCCTCTTTTTGGTAATCTTCTATATAATGGTGTTTGACCACCTTCAAATCCACGTCTAACTCCGCCGCCAGATCTAGCCTTTTGTCCTTTATGTCCTTTACCTGATGTTTTTCCAAGACCTGAACCTACTCCACGTCCTACTCTTCTTGAACTAGCAGGCTTAACTGTTGGCTTTAATTCGTCTAATTTCATTATGGATTACACCTCCTATCTAATTTCTTCTACTTTCTTTCCTCTCTTTTTAGCTACTTGCTCTATTGTTTCCATACTTTGAAGACCAGCTATTGTTGCATATACAACATTTCTTGGGTTATTTGATCCTAAAACTTTAGTTTTAACATCTCTATATCCTGCAAGTTCTAATACTGATCTTACGCTACCTCCAGTAATAAGTCCAGTACCTTCTGCTGCTGGTTTTATTACTACACGAGCGCTTCCAAATTTTCCAATATATTCATGTGGTACTGTTGTTCCTACTATTGGAACTTCAACTAAATTCTTTTTAGCATCTTCTATCGCTTTTTTAATTGCATCTGGAACTTCTGATGCTTTTCCGTTTCCAACACCAACATGTCCAGCACCGTCTCCAACTACAACTACTGCGCTAAATCTGAATGTTCTACCACCTTTTACAACTTTTGCTACTCTGTTAATAGCAACAACTTTTTCATTTAATTCAGATTCATTCTCTTGTCTATCTCTTTCTTGCACTTCTATTCCCTCCTTCTCTTAAAAATTTAATCCGCCTTCTCTTGCTGCTTCAGCTAATGATTTAACTACTCCGTGATATAGATATCCGCTTCTATCAAATACTACATCTACAATTTTCTTTTCCTTAGCTCTTGAAGCAATTAATGTTCCAACTTCTTTAGCAGCTTCACAATTACTGTGTTTTGTTTTTACTTCTTTGTCTAATGTTGATGCTTGAACTAAAGTTTCGCCTTTAACATCATCTATAATTTGAGCATAGATTCCAGTATTACTTCTAAATACGCATAATCTTGGGCATTCTGCTGTTCCGCTTATTTTTCTGCGTACTCTTTTATGGCGTCTTTCTCTTTCAAATTTTCTATTTGTTTTTGAAACCATTTCCTTCTCCTTTCTTTTTTTATCAGGTAAGTTATCTATTTTGATTAAAACAAATCAAAATTAGTATATTGCTAGGCAAGCAAATAAAAATACTACTTCTTACCAGTCTTACCTTCCTTACGTCTAATATGCTCATCAGCATATTTAATTCCTTTTCCTTTATATACTTCAGGTGG
>CANRLA010000076.1 GCA_947631315.1 uncultured Clostridia bacterium
AAAAAAGTGAAAGGAAAAAATTAAAATGAATAATAAATATGATGTGTTTATACGATTATTAAATTTCAAAATAGATAGATATAATGCTGAGAAGATATTTAAAGATTTTATATCGTTATTTGCAATCAGTTTGAGCAATAAAGTTTATTATAATAAAAAAAATAATGACATATATCAGAGGATATATGAAAGTTATAAAAAGGAGGAACAATTTATTTTCTATGCACTGTCAACAGAACTAACTAGATTGTTTTGTAGTCAAAAAGAACCATACGATATATTAGGAGACATTTATCAGAAGATTACAAATAAAAATTATTTAAAAGTAATAAATAATAACATTATGCAAGAAATAGGAAATAAATTACAAGGCATTATTAATATAAATAAGAAAAATAATAATGGAAGAATGATAGAAGTAAATTGCGGAAGCGGTGCAATGATTTTAGCATATGCAAGTATATTAAAAATGTTTAAACTAGATTATAGAATTGATTTAGAAGTAACAGCTATTGATACAGATTTAATTAATGTATTTATGACATATATTCAGCTATATTTTTATGATATATCAGGTGTTGTAATATTATTAGATGAAATTACCAACAAGGAAATAATGAGATTATATACTCCATCATATGAAGAAAGTTTAGAAAATAGTATGGTTGCTTAAATAAATATATATGATTATTCTTAACAAGGAAAAAATACTTTCCTTGTTAATTATTTTATAAGAAAGGTTAAATTAAAAATGGAAGAAAAAAGAAAAATAAGTGCATATGAAAAATTGATAGAAGGTATAAATGAAATTATAAACACAGGAAAATATGAGCAATTTTTAAAATTCATAAAGAAATTTCATAAATATAGTTTTAATAATAGAATACTTATTTTTAGTCAAAAACCTGATGCTACAAGAATTGCTGGATACTGTACTTGGAAAGAACTGGGCAGAGGAGTAAAATCTAATCCTACAAAAATATTTATTTTAAGGCCAATTAAGTATCAGATGAAGAAAAGTAATAAGGAAAAGTTAGAAAGTATTGAAGAAAGGGATAATGAAGAAGAAATAAAATTATTAACTGGTTTTAAATGGACTATAGTTTATGATATTAGTGATACTTATGTAATAGATGAAAAAAAGGCAACAAATACATTTGAAGACACAAAATTAAATTCTAATAATAGCCAAGAACTATATAATATATTATACCAAATAAGCCCTGTAGATGTTTTCATAGAAAATATATATAATGGTAGTGATGGATATTATAGTAAGAGTTCTAAAAAGATAGTCATATCATCTAGTCTATCATTAGATGATAGAACAGCTACATTAATACATGAAATAACACATGCATTATATGACGATTTTGATTACTCGAAGGAAAGAAATCTAAGTGAGATGTTTGTTGAATCCGTTGCATATATAACAGCAGACTATTTTGGATTAGATACTAGTAAATGTAGTTTCCCATATATTACAAGTTGGAGTGAAGGAGATACTAAAAAATTAATAAAACTTGGAAATAAGATAGAAGAAACTTCTAATAAATTAATAGATAAAATAGAAGAACAAATATTAAAAGACAAAGAGAAAGTTGCATAAATTAAAAATATTTATAAAGAGGTGAATTGACAATGAAAAATTATAATGTGTTTGAATGTGTTAATATTACAAACGTTATCAATCAATTACATATAAAAAAAATAAATCAAATAGGCTATAATATTTATGCAGTTTGTCCATTTTGTCAGTCTTCAAATGAAAAAAAAGGATATTTAAAGATAAATACTTTAAAAAATGTGTATGTATGCAAACAATGTGAATCTAGTGGAAGTTCAATAGATTTATATGCAAATGTAAATTTTATCACTACTAAGGCAGCATATAAAATGTTATTAAGAAAAAAGCCTATATTAGATAATATTTCATATACATATAACAATCCAATTAAAGATGAATATTATAGAGATCTTGTTTATAGAAGTTTTTTAGAAAAATTACAACTAAATGATTTTCATTGTAAAAAATTAAAAGATATGAAATTTACAGATGAATATATTAGAGATAACTTATTTAAAAGTATTGAAGTAAATAATAATAAAAAGAAATTAATTTGCATGGAATTACAAAAAGAAGGTTTTAAATTAGAAGGCATACCAGGATTTTTTCAAGATACAGATTTTAAATGGAACTATAAATCACATAAAGGAATTTTTATCCCTGTTGTACTAGATGGAAAAATACAAGGGCTAAGGATTTTACTAGATGAAAAATATGATTTAGATACAAAAAATATATGGTTTTCTAGTAATAATGAATATAATGGGACAAAAGCAACTAATTGGGCAATGGTTTTAAAAGATAAAAATATAAATTGGATTGATACATATAATTCAAATAATAAAAAAAGTATTATTATTGCTACAGAAATGATATTAGCACATAAGTTATTTAATAATACGAATAAAATAGTTATTGGAATCCCAAATAATATTGATAAGGATTGGATATTAAACATTACAAAAAAGATGAATGTATCAGAAGTTTTTTTATACGCAGATCAATATACATTATTACATACAAGTACATTAATGTATAAAAATATAATAAAAGTATTAGAGGATAATAACATAAAAGTAGACTTTAGAGTTGCATTAACTGAAAACGATATAGGAAGTGATTTAAAACAACAAAATAATAAAAAAATAGCATAAGAGATGGAATTTAAGTTTCATCTCTTTTTTGAAAGGAAGGAAAAATAGTGAATGAAAAAATAGAAAAAAGTGGATATAAAGTATATGAAAAATCAATTAATATAAGACTATTTAATGAAATTATTGCATTTATTGCTAACACAAGAAGTAATAAGGGAACAGATGAAATTTTATTTGAAATAAAAGAGAAATGTATTTGGTATGATGGTGTTTATGGATTAAATATTCAAGAAAAATATAAATTTGAATATTTAGGTGAGCTATTAGAAAGATATGAAGAAAGATTTTGCAATAAAATTGAAGATATTAGAGCTATCGCATTGGCTATAGGGTATGGAAATAAATTGATAGAAGATAATATGATAATTGGAACACAATTAATTGATTTTTTAAGAAAAATAGAAAATCTTGCAAAAGAAGATATTTATTTGCAAGGAGCTTTATATTTATTTGATAATAAAAAATATAATTTGTATTATGAGCAATTTTTGAATAGAAAATATGGCAAAACAGAAGATATAATCTTTATTTTGTCTATTTTTTATGATACGAAGGATACTATATTAAAAAATCATAGAAATGAAATTGTATCATTGCTAGGCAAACAAAAAAGTATATCGGTTATAGGAAACATTGGAGTATATGCATGGATTATTAGGACATTATATAAATTAATAAATAATGATAGAAAAAAAGATATTTCTTTATTGAAAGCAATAATAAAAGTTCCTACTGGATTCCAAAAAGAAGAAACTAATATATATAAAGAACTTATACAAAATGGATATAGTAAGAATGAGATAGCGTATTTGAATTACTTAATATTATCATTTCAAACTGTTCCAAAAGCTATTGCAAAAGACGATTCATTAGTAGCTGAAAAAATAGCAGTTAATTTTTGTGAAGTATTTATAAATAGTATAGATACGCATGATGAAGATGTTTACATTATAATAAAAAATGTTTTACAAAAATATAGAATATTTAATATTAAATGTTATGGTTGTGAAAAAATAAAACAGGCTTTACTATATAAAAAAATCAATATTGTAAATCCTATTACATTTATAAAACTTTATGGCGAATTTGATAATAATTTATTTTCATTTGATATTTTTGATAAAAAATGGGATATTGTGGTATCAAAATGTGATGAGGATACTTATAAAGAAATAGTAGATAAATTTATATATTTTAAAGTTGATTATAAAGAAAAAATAAAAAAATGTATCGAAAAATATAATAGTTTAACAGGAAAGAATTATATTGAATCTTTTTATAAAAGAAAATATGCTAGACAAGATATATTTGACAAGTTAGTAGACAAAAATGTGATAATTTTAAAAGATATATTTAAAAATATAGAAAAAGAAAAAAATTTTGAATCAAATCATTTAGAAAGCTACATAAGAAAAATTCAAAAAAAACCTGCATTAGATTTTCTTAAATATTTAATAAGAAGTCGTCAATATAGTCTTGAACAAATTGATAGTATGGGGTTTGATATATATTATAGTTTATTAAACATATATCGTTATCCAGGAGCAGAACTAAATATTGATAGAAAATTTATGAACAATAAAGATAAAAAGTTTTTATTTAATTGTCTAGAACAATTTATATTCTATGAAAAACCAACAAAATATTTCGATTTTTTAGAGGCTGCATTAAAATATAAAAATATAAAAAAGATTTTGCCAAAAAATGAACTTACTAAAATATACAAGCAGTTGTGTGAGATAAATCCAAAAACTTATAAAAAAGAGTGGTTACAAGAAAAATTTTTAACAACGGAAGAAGTAGAAGAAATCAGAAAACAAATAATAATAGAAAAGGAATGTAAAAAAGTACAGGAAATAATAGAACAAGAACATAAATTAGAAGAAAAATTTAAAAGAATAGATAAAAATAATTTTAAGAATCTCTACAATTTTTGTGATGTGTTGGATATATCTTTTGAAAAACAATTGTCTATGAAAATAGTAAAAGAATACTTATATATGAATATAATGAACTTTAACATAGACAATAAACAAATGATTTATTTAATGGAATTATTGCAGATTTTCTTAGAAGATAATGAAATGACAATAAATGAAGTTATGCAGATATTGAATAAATATGTAGGAGGAAAAGAAAATGAATACAAGTTTAATTAAGCATGCAGAAACAATCATTAAAATTAAAAATAATGGACTTGATGCACAGTTAATAAAGTTATTTCCATTAAATGAGATTATAAATTGTTGTAAAAGAATAGAAGATATAAATATATTAAAAGATGATTATAAAGAAAATGAAATATTTCAGAAAGAGTTAGTTAGAGATGAAAACTTTATATTATATCTTAATGAAGTATATAAAAAAGAACTTGATATAGATGGATTTGAAAAATTAATAGAAGATATACAAAAACATAATGACATGATTTCTAATTATCCAATAAAAAATGTATTGGATATATTAAATAATTCTCAACTGTCTTGTCAAGCATACTATAGTTATTTAAAGTATTTTCTTAACTATACAGATAGTAGTGAATTTAAAAGAATAATTACAAATAACTTAAATCATTTTTTTGAACAATCGGATATAACATTTGAAACACTAACAGAAAAAGAAAGAGAATTACTAAAATCGAATATATTAGATAACTATAATTTAGTGCCAATAAAAAATATAAAGGAAATATATGAAATTTTAGTTAATAATGAAGAATTAAGAAAATTTATATTATTTTTAAATGATAAGAAACTGTACTTACCATTAAATTTAGATTTATATGAAATGATTGCTAAGAATGCAAAAGAAATTAGGATTTTAATAGAAAAAATAGTAAATAAAGTAAATGATGAAATTGTATATAAATTACTTTTAAAATGGTTAGAGAATGATTGCAAATTATATGATTTAAAAGTTTTAGAAAGTAAAATAGGAGATATAGATATAGAAAAAATTAAAGATATTGCTAGTAACAAAAGTAAGTATATAAATTTTATCTATGGAAATAAATTAAAACAATTTCCTTTGGAATTAATGCAAGATGGGATGGAAGAATTAATTATTTATGCAATTAGCAATAATAAAAATGGATTTTTAAGGCTAATAGAAAATAATATAAATGATTTTTTATCTATTCCAAGCAATTCGATTTTATATGATAAAAATTTTTATATTAATTATATAAATCTTAATAGTTTAACAAATAAACATTTAAATGAGCTAAAAACAATGATAATAGACAGAGATTGTAATATTGATATTTTGGATAATCAAGTATATACCTTTGAAGAAATAAAGACATTATATAAAGTTAACAAAAATTACATATATTTATATAATAATTTGTTAGATTTAAAAATAGATGAGAGACTTTTAAGAATAAGACAATTTATAAAAAAAGACTTATTAAAAGAAAGTATTGAAGATTGGCAAATTGAAAATTTAACAAAGCTAATAAAAATAAAGCCTTTATATATGTGGTTAGAACAAGACTTTAATAAAATAAAAGATATTAAAATCGAAGATGTAGTTCAAATCTTAATTAATTATGATTGTATTCAAAAATTTATTCCTGAAATTATGAATCAAAATGTGTTATTGTATATATTGAGAAATATAGATAATGTTTCAAACTATGATAATGTAAAGTATATTATAAATAATATTGAAGATATTGATGTTTATTGGAAGTACTTAAAAAAAGAAATGAATTTTAGTGAAGAGTTCATACAAAAGTACAAAGAAAATATAAATGAATTTTTATTAAATAATGGTGCAGAATTAGCTTATAAATACTTTAAAGATCGTAACATAGAACAAAAAGAGTCATTCAAGTTAATTGTTAAGTCAGAATTAATGGGAGAATTTAAAAAGTTAAAATATCATACAAATGATTTAAATAGAGAGATAGACTATAAACTAAAT
>CANRLA010000077.1 GCA_947631315.1 uncultured Clostridia bacterium
GATCTTAAATTAATAGTTTTATTAACTTCTAATCTGCCTTTAGGTTGTTCATTAACTGCTGTAACAGTTATCCACGCGTCCCAGTCAGTATCGTATTCTAAAGTCTTATTTCTATTATTTACATCGAAAGTTAATTCCTCATCTAATTGTAAATATCCATCAGGAATTTTTATTTCTTCAACTTTATATTTTCCAGCTGGCATTTTAGTTTCTGTTCTTACTATACCATCTTCGTTCGTGGTCCATTCATGATAATAGTTATTTCCAATTTTACACTGTTGCATTTCCCATATTCCACTGTCTTCATTCAATTTGTATAATGAAAATGTAGCATTAGAATAAGTGACATATTTACCACTCTCTTTATCCTTTTTTTGCATCTTTATATATGCCTCGAACGGTAAATCATTCTCTACTAACTCTTTTATAGGTGTATTACTATCTTTGTCTATTGTTACATAGAATTCTTCAACTGTGGTTATTTCTGGTGATGGGGTGTAGGTTTCGTTAACCGTATATTCCCCATAAGCCAAAAGTCCTGAAACTCCATGACCGTTACTTCCTGTATTGAAAATTGAGTATTCATCATCTGCATATTCTTCTAAGTGTCTTTTAGCCTCATCAAAACTTCCATAGTAGTTAACATATTTTGATAAAATAGCTGTAAACTCTGCATTTGGTACTATCTCTGCTGTTGTATTTGAGTTAGTGCTAACTTTTATTACTTCAAATGGCGCCTTTTGTACTTCATTTACAACCGTTCCTCTCGTTTTTATAACTTCCGTATGCTCATCTTTGTAAGCTAAAACATAATCATAAATATTTGTATCTTTATTATACCCAGTTGGAACTGTCGTTTCTTTTGAATAATAGTTCCCTAATGGAAGTCCGCAGATTGTATCTGATTTTGCACTAATTTTAGCTGATGTTTCTGAATTTATAATTTCAACAGTTGCAACTCCGTAATCATTAAAGGTGTAAGTTGCTATTGCTTCGTCTTTTGAAAAATATTTTTTAGTTTTTGCTACATTATAGATATCATTCTTTGCATACAAAGTATATACTGCACCATTAAGTGTTGCATCTCCATGGTGACTTCTTCCATCGACTCTATCAGAATTTCCTGTTTTTATATCAGTTTTTGTTATACTTATTTCTCCTGTTGGCTCTTTATTAGTTTTTTCTTCAGTACTATAAACAACTTCTGTATTTTGATCCTCATAGCTTAATGTAAATGTATATGTTTTATCATCAATTAAATAACCGAATATTGTTTGTATTTCTTTGTAGTGATATGTTCCTAATTTAAGATTTGTTACATGTATTTGCCCATTATTGTCTGTTGCTATTTCTTTATCATATCCTTCGTCATTCCAAATTTTGTATTTTACTCCTTCAAGTTTTGCCGATTTATCTTCATTATATTTTGTTAATGTTAATTCTCCTGTTGGTTCTTCATTTGTTTTTTCTACACTTACACTTACAACTTTTGTATTTTGGTCCTTATATGTTAATTCAAAAGAATATACAGTATTGTCCACTAAATATCCGAAGATTGACTCTGTTTCTTGATAATGATATTTTCCAAGCTTTAACCCTGTAATTCGTATTTGTCCATTTCCATCTGTTGAAATTTCTTTATTATACCCTTCATCATTCCATATCCTATATTTTACGCCAACAAGTTTTTCCGATTTGTCTTTATTATATTTCGTTAATAAAAATTCTCCAGTAGGTTTTCCATCAGTAATTGATTGTGTTGCCGTTTGTCCAGCTTTAACTTCTACCATATAACTCTTTGTGTCTAATAAATATCCACTTGGTGCATTTTTTTCCTTTACTGTATAAGTTCCTTTATCGAGATTTTCTAGTACTATTTTTCCATTAGTAACTGTAACATCTTGATTATATTCGTTTGGTCCTGTTACATTAAAAACAGCTCCATCAATTAGTGAGCCATTTTCATCTAATTTCTTTAATTCAAGTTTTCCTTTTGATTGTATTTTTAAGTTCAAAGACATAGTTACTGGATCATTGTAATTCATTGCATATAATTGATTTTGTACTCCATCTCTGAATTGAAAATATACTGTTGTATCTTTATCTATTGTTTCCTCTTTAACTAATCCCCAACTTTGCATCATTGTATTTGTTATTCTCATTTCTGTTTGAGTACAGTTTTTTCCTACATTTATTGTTAATGTATTTTCTCCTTTATTATGAGTAAATCTTACTTCATTATTAGTTGTATCAATACTACAATAATCAGATAAAACGCCATTATTGTCTGTAAGAACTTTACTTTCTCCTACTTCAACTGTTATAGTCGTATCAGAGAAACTTGGCTTTGTTTTTATTCTTTTTATTTTTTCATTAATATTATTTTTAAAATTTTGATATTGACTTTGAATATCAGAATCTCTAAATGTTGCACTTGTGTCTCCTAGCGTTTCCCAAATCATTTGTTGTGTAAATACATAGTCCATTCTTCTATCATGAGCCCATGAATCATCCAAAATTCCTCCATCAACTACATAATTACCATATTTAGAATACCAACCGAAAAATGCAACTTTACAAGCCTCTTTCAATGTTGGGTCACTAGGTTTTATATGAGTTGCTGTTTCTACACTTCCTGTTATAGATTCAGCACCATGTTCAGCACAAAAAACAGTTATACTTTCTCCTGTTCCTGTATTAGTTAATTTTCTTATTAATATAGTTTTATTTTCTGTTGTATAAACTCCTGAATCATATTGTCCTGGAGTCCATCTTCCAGTTCCTGAACTTGAAACTGCAAATATTGGTTGTGCCGTACTAAATATAATTAACATCAATAAAATCATGACCATTATTTTCTTTGAAATTTCATTTTTTATTAATTTCAACACTTAATTTTCCTCCTTTTCTGTAAAAAAGAACAAGTCTTGAATCAACTTGTTCTCATAACTTCTTTAATTAATTTATTCTATTAGTCATAATAGTAATTTATTGTCCACTTCCCACAAAATGGACAAGTCCACATCTCATAACCGTATGGTCTATTTTTAAAATAATATTCATCACTTATTTCAAACTTTTCCCATTTTTTTTCTAAATCATTTGTTAGTTTATTATATACTTCAATTGCTTCTTCTTTTGTATTATACCATTTTTCAGTATTTCCCGCTTCTACTCCATGATTTTTAGAGTTGGTACACTTTTCAACTTCTATTTCTGCATTTTCTTGTATTTTATTTTTCACTTCTTCTTTTTTTATTTCATTATTAATTTTTGGTATATTCTCTTGGATTTCAATATTCTTTTCTTCGATTTGATAATTATCTTCTTTCTGCAAATTTTGACTTTGTTCTATATCTTCTTTGCTTTCAATTTCTATTTTTTCTTCTTTTTTATTTGCAACAATATTTGTATTTTCTTTTCCTTCATTAACTACAATGTTTTGATTTTCATTTTCTATATTATTTTCTATAATATTTGAATATTCCATAATAGTTTCATTTTGAGCAACATCAGATACTTCATTTTGTATTTTTTCACTTGTATCTTTACTCGAATATTGATTTATTATAATTAAAAATAATATTATAATTGCTAACATAATACAAATAACTATTTTTTTTATTTTACTCATAATAACACCTCTCTTTTGAGTTTATTTTACTGCCTTTTGTTATTATTTTCAAATGTACAATTATAATTTTATTTTGTTATTTCCACAATCTATTATAATAAATATACTCCCATTTTACCTTACTATTGTTTTTTGTTTTTCTCTTTTGTAATGTTCTTCTACACATTTAAATAAAAAATCTTCTACTTCCTGTACT
The DNA here is from genome assembly GCA_947631315.1 of uncultured Clostridia bacterium. Classification (GTDB taxonomy): domain Bacteria; phylum Bacillota; class Clostridia; order TANB77; family CAG-508; genus CAG-793. Next base: position 3,831 of record CANRLA010000077.1, read on the forward strand.
GTTACAATATCTCTTGGAAGATATTTAGCAAACCTATCATAATTTATATTATACTTATCTTTTTGATTTGGCTTTTGCTCCTCCATAATTTCTTCTATTTTATTTGGTGTCAGCTTTCCATTTTTGCTTAATTCTTTTAAGTGTATTGCTTGTGATAATGATGGCGTCGATTGATTTATATTCATACAACTAAACAATATATGCTGTTCATTTTTATTTAAGTATGAAATTTCTACCGCTGGATTAAATGCTATTTTGCCTATATCGACCATGTCTAGTATTTCTTTTATTAGCTCGGTTAGTCTTACATACCTTTGAACTTGTCTGCCACTATCTCCGCTTTCCTTACCAACTAAATCAGCACTTACTAACTTCTCGCCAACTTGTCGAGAAGTTTCTTTTTTACCTTGATGACTTAATGCTTCCATCTTCATTTTATATGCAAATGCTTTTTCGCTTGCTAATACTTTTTCTCTTTGAATATTACTATCTACCATTAGTATTGTCGCTTCATCTTTTGACAAATCTCTAATAATACTTGGTATTTCTTTTAAGCCTACAAGTTCACTAGCAAGTTTTCTTCTATGTCCTGACACCATTTCATAACCGCCATCTTCTTTTTTTCTTACGATTACTGGTTGCTTTACTCCCCTTTCCTTAATACTTTCTTTCATCAACTCTAATTCTTCATCATCTTCAACCCTATATGGGTGGTTAGGGAAATTAGATATTTGGTCTATTGGGATCATAACAACCGTTTCTCTTTGTCCATTATCTGTACTAAAATTGAACAACTTATCTACACTCGGAATGTCTATTTCTATGTCTTTCGCTATCTTTCAACACCTCCTTCGTAAATTCTTCATAAGCCTTTGCTGGCTTACTAGATTTGTCATAAGCATATACACTTTTGCCTTGCACAGTACCTTCTGCGGCTTTTATTCCCATTGGAATTATTGTATTGTAAATTTTTATTTTACTTCCATAGTTACTTTTTAATGCTTCAACAGTAGCTTTTGCTAATTTTGTTTGCATATCTGCAATAGTAAGTAAAACTCCATCAATTTTCAGTTTTGGGTTTATCATTACTTTAATTTTTTGTATTGTTTGGATTAGTTGTGTCATTCCCTTTAATGGCAAATATTGTGCTTGTACTGGAATAATAACACCATCAGCAGAAGCTAGAGCATTTATAGGTAGAAGTCCTAAAGATGGCTTGCAGTCTATAAGTATATAATCGTAATTGTCTTTGACTTGTTCAATATAACCTTTTAATATATTCTCTCTATTCATAACACTAACTAATGATGCTTCCAGAGCTTCTAGTTCTATATTTGCAGGAATAAGCTCTAAACCTTCGTTATTTTTTAATATTCCCTCATTTTTTTCAATAGGTTGTTCTTTGATTACTTTTTCCATTAAACTTTTTGTTGTTATTTCCATTTCATCTTGATTTTTAAAACCTAATGAAGTTGTTAAGTCGCCCTGTGGATCTGTATCAATTAGCAATACTTTTTTACCTTTTCTTACTAGTCCAGCTCCTAAATTTACAGTGGTTGTTGTTTTTCCTACTCCACCGCTTTTGGTTGGCAATAGCAATGATTCTACACTCTGACATTTATAAAAAACCTCCTTCCCATGAAAATAAGCCATTATAAAATGGCTATGTAAAAGAAAAGGCAATCACTTTGCCCTTTCGTGAAAACTATCTGTATCTAGGCTTTATTTTAGGTTTTATTTGTTCATTTACTTTGTTTTTATTCAGTTCATTAAGTTCTTTTTCCAATCCTTTTTTATATGTTTCTTCTCCCATAACATTTGCTGTAAAAAATGCTTGCAATTTATTCTTTATTACAAACATTCTTGTATCTACATTATATGCCTTTATTTTTTCTTCAATTTTATCTTCAGTTGTTATATCAGGAAACACAATACTATTGTTCTTTATTTCCATTTTTTCATTTTTCATTAAATAACCTAAAAAAACCTTTTGTCCATCTTCATCATATTGTTGCAGTCTTGGACTATTAAAAAATCCTTTTGTATCAAATCTTAAAACATATTGTTCTTCCATTTTTTCCACCTCCAAATTATATATATCAACTCTGTTACTTATTTACCAATGTAAAAATTTTATCTTTCCTTACTTTTTGTTTTTTTATTTCTTGCTCTTTCTTCTAGTTTTACTTTTGAATATATTTCCATAGCTTGTTTTTTGTTATAATCTCTGTTTACTTTTATTTTTTGTTGCTCTATGAAATATTTTGACATTATAAATTTTCCTGTATCTCTAAAATTGTATCTTCCTTGCTTATCTTTTCCCATATACATAACAGTAACAGGAATCTTTTGACTATTAGTAATGGGAATATTTACAGTACAGAAATTTCCCTTTTTTAACTTTTCTAAAAAATCTATTGTGTCTTTTTCTTCCATTTTTACCTCCTTATTTTTTTGACAAAAAAAAGCCAATCTTTCGATTGACTTTTTTAATATGTATTCAATTTTTCATTATTTCCATATAAACTTTTACTTCTACTTTCTTAAATTTATCTCTAATTTTCCCTTCTCTTACATGGCTTGCGAGTTCTTTGCTCATATCAAACACATTTTGTACTAATAACAAATGCTATTAGTGTGATTCCTCTTTCTCTTATTTTTTCTCTTTTTGTTCTTTTTCTTAATTTTAGACTTTCTTTTTTTTCATTTAACATTTCTTTCATTCGTTTCTTACCTTTCTCTTCCTTTTTCACTTTTCTTCTAGTATTTCCTTAATTTGCTTTATTATTCTT
>CANRLA010000078.1 GCA_947631315.1 uncultured Clostridia bacterium
AAGAAATTGAAGGAGCTACTATACAGGTTTTTGATAAAGAAGGAAACAAAGTTGATGAATGGGTTTCAGAAAAAGAGGCACATAAAATTAAAAATTTAGTAGAAGGTGAAACTTATATACTTCATGAAGAAATTGCGAGTGAAGGATATGTAAAAGCAACAGATATAAGTTTTGAAGTTACAGAAGAAAAGATAAATCAAAAAATTACAATGATAGATAAAATAGTCGAATTACAAAAAGTAGATGTAGATGGAAATGCAATAAATGGGGCAACAATACAAGTACTAGATAAAGAAGGTAATATTGTTGATGAATGGGTAACAGAAGAAGAACCTCATAGAATAGAAAATTTAATAGAAGGTCAAACTTACATTGTTCATGAGGAAAATGTACCAGAAGGATATGTAAAAGCAAAAGATATTGAAATTACAGTAACAGATAAAAAGGAAAATCAATATGAAGTAATGATAGATAAAATAGTATCAATTTCAAAAAAAGATTTGGTAACAGGAGAAGAATTACCGGGTGCAGAACTAGAAATTACAGATAAAGATGGAAATGTAATTGATAAATGGACTTCAACAGATACACCTCATAATATTGTAGGACTTGAAGAAGACCAAGAATATACATTAACAGAAAAAACTTGCCCATATGGTTATGAGCAAGCTGAATCGATTACTTTCAAAGTTACAGAAGAAAAAATAAATCAATTAATAGAAATGAAAGATATGCCTATACTAAAAAATATAAAGGTTATAAAAGCAGATTATGATACGAGAGAGATTATAAAGGAAGATTTTATATTTGGAATTTTTGAAGATTTAGAATGTACAAAATTAATTAAAGAAGTAAAATCTGATAAGGAAAGTGCAACAGTTACTTTTGAAGACTTGCGTTATGGAGAGTATTATATAAAAGAATTGAAAGCACCAAAGAACTATCTATTAAGTGATAAAGTGGTAAAAATTGAAATTAATGATAGTGGAACATTTGCAGATGGAGAATTACTAGAAGATAATGATTCAGTATGCACATTTACTTATTTTGATAAAGTAATTCCAAAGATTCAAACTGGTAATGAAACTAACTACATATTATTAGCAAGTAGTATAGTAATCTCACTAATAGGAATAGGTATTGGGATTATAATTTTAAAAAGGAAAAAGAATATAAATGACTAATTTTTAAGGTGGAAGTTTAAATCCACTATTTTTTTTTAAAGGAGGAATTAAATATGTTAAATATAACAGAAGTAAGAATTAAAAGAATAAATAAAGGAGATTTACTTGCAGCAGCAAGTGTATGTATAGATGATTGTTTTATAGTAAGAGAAATAAAATTATTAAATGGAAAAAATGGAAGATATATTAGTATGCCAAAGAGAAGAATAAAAAATAAAGAGTTTTCACAGGAATTTTCATATCCAATAAACAATGATACAAGATTGCAATTGTTAGAAGAAATTTCTAACAAATATGATGACAATGAATCAGAAGATTAGATAAAAAAAGAGATGTAAGGGCAAGAGCTTTTACATCTCTTCATAAATTTTTAATTGGAGGAAAATAAAATATGCAAAAAGAATTATTAACTGAATTAGAGAATTTAAAAGATAGAACAGAATTTGTAATTAATAATAAAGAGAACATTGAAAATAAACATTTAGAAGATTATTTAAGAAATCTAGAAAAAACTAGATATAATATATTTAATAAATTAAAACTAAAAAATGAAAATGAAATTAATGAAATGGATAAAATAAACTATTTAAACAATAATTATAAAGCAGAATTAGATAATGAAGTCTTAAAGATATATATTCCAGAAGTGATACCTAAATATAAAAATATTAATAATTTTGCATATAAAAATATTATGTTTAATGTTATGGAAAAAACAAAAAAATTTAAAGATTTTTTTAATAAGCAATTAGTTTTTGTTTTTATTAAAATAGTAGAAAATCAAAAAAATATTGATATTGATAATAAGTTTGTAAAACCTATTGTTGATGGTTTAGTATTATCAGAAGTTATTGCAGATGATAATATTGCGAATATGTTTTATGCAGTTTTAGGAACAACTGAAAAAAATAAAAATCCATATACAGAAGTGTATGTTTTTAAAGGGGAAAAAATCATAAAGTGGATAGAAAATTATATTAAAGCGGATATATAAAATCTGTCCGTTTTAGGTATTTTTTTTATAAATTCAAACGGATACCTTGATATTATAAAAAAATTTGAAAAATAAATAAAGATTAAAATTTTGGTTGTGTCAAGTTTAGGGCGTATGAAACAGGAAAAGAAAAAAAGATAAAAAAAAGTATGTGTACTAATAAAAGAAAGGAGGAGATTAGGAATGTGAAAGTTAGATTAACAGAAAAGGATATTGAAGTTTTAATGTTTTTAGGTAGATATAAAATGATGCTTGGTACAGATTGTAGAAGAATATATAAATCTAAAGATTATTATAGGAAAAGGCTAAAGGTATTAGAAAAAGAAAAATATATAAGAAGAATAAATAGAATATATATAAAGTTAGATGATAAAGGAACAAGATTAGTAAAGAAATTTGGATATGATTATAGTTATAATTGCAGAAAGAAAACTTACATAAGTAGGTTAAATGAAATTGCAAAAATTGCAGGTCTCACAATAGACACTAATTTTGATTTTGTGGCAAGTTGGGATATGAAAGATAAATCAATATTTACGCAAATGTCAAGAAAATATTTAGGGAAGTTAAAATGCGAAGGAAAGGAAATAATAGTTTATTATATTTCTAAAGAAAAAGAAATAATCTATATAAGTCAAATAATAAATGATATCCATAAGTTAATTGAACATAAAAATATAATTATTTTCATAGAGAATATGGATATCGTCAATAGGAAAAGAAAATTTGTATTTGGAAATGAATCAACAATTATAATTAGACCAACTTTGCAAAATTTATCTATTATTAGAAAAATAACAAAAACTGATTTGTACGAAGTTCTAAAGAATATATATACTAATAAAGAAATATTATTATCAAATTGGGAAAATGCACAATATATGACAAATGAGAAAAATTATATAGTTCTAATGCCATTTATTGATACAGAAAAACTATATAAATTAACAATGTATGATGATGGTAATAAAAAAATAGATATTATCACTTTAAAAGAAAATAAAGAAAAAATAAAAGAAATACTAACTAATAATGTAAATATAATAGAAATTGATGACTGGTTAGGAGGTATAGATGAAAGTATTTAAGAAGGTAAAAATACCTTTATTTTTTTTATTTTCATATATTATTTTAGTACCTATTATTAATAGTTTTATGAAAGTTCTAGAAAAGATTTTTCATGTTGACTTAAATACGATAGATATAAACTTGTTGAACTTTTTTACAGTTATATTTAGAAATGAAATTATTTTTGTTTCATGGATAGTATTAGATTTAATTATTTTATTAGTTGTAAAAAATGTAATTATTACTAAAAAAAATGCAAAAATTGAAGTTGAAGGAACAAGATTAAAAAAGAAAGATGGTACGTTTGGAACGGCTGATTGGGGAAATAAAGATGAAATACAGGAATATTTAAGTATTGGAAAAAGGGATGGAATAATTTTAGGAGAAACTGATGAAAATGAGATTATTACATTACCAATGGATACATACTTAAATAAAAATATCGCTGTTTTTGGTTCAAGTGGTAGTAAAAAATCAAGAGGCTTTGCAATACCAAATGGAATGGAATTAGCACAAGAAGAATTGCAAAAAGCAATTAATAGAAATATGAGTTTAGTTTTTACTGATCCAAAAGGAGAACTATATAGAAAGCTGACAAAATATCTCGAGAACAAAGGCTATGATGTTAAGGTATTTAATTTAGTAAATCCAACTTTTTCAAATGGAGCAAGGTTTATTAAATTTGTTGAAGATGAAACAGATGCACAAATTTTTAGTCAAATAGTTATAGAAGGTACACAATTAAATAGAAGGTCTTCAGGAGATGAATTTTGGAACAGAGGTGAACAAAACTTATTAAAAGCATTATTGCTATATGTAATTAACTATGTAAAAAAAGAAGAAGATAGAAGTATGGGATTTATCTATGATGCGTTAGCAAGTGGAAATATAAAACAAATAGATAATATATTTCTTAATACGAGTGGACCAACAAGACTAAGTTATAACATATATGCACAGGCAACAGATATAGTAAAGCAAAGTATAGTAACAGGTTTAGCAACAAGACTACAAATATTTCAAACTGATAAAATAAGAAATATAACTAATAAAGATGAAATTGTTTTTGAGAATATTGGAAATAAGAAAACATGTATTTTTGTTGTTACAAGTGATACTAATAGTGCTTTTGATTTCCTATCAACATTATTTTTTTCATTTTTGTTTATCAAGTTAATAAAACAAGCAGATGAAAACCAAGATGGAAAATTAAAAGTAGAAACATCATTGATATTAGATGAATTTACTAATATAGGAAGAATTGTAGATTTTGAAAAAAAACTAGCAACAACAAGAAGTAGAGGAATAAATATTTTTATGATATTTCAAAACATAGCTCAGCTAAAAAATAGATATGATAATGATGTATGGCAAGAAATTTTAGGAAATGCAGATACAAAAATCTGTATGGGTGCTGGAGATATTTTGACAGCCGAATATATAACAGAATATTTAGGAGTTGCAACAGTAGAAACAAATGCAATTAGAAAGGAAGCGGGATTTGATGGTAATTTTACTTATGGAATGGAGAACATAGCAACAAATAAAAGAAACTTAATGAATCCTGATGAATTACTAAAATTAGATAATAATAAAGAAATAGTGATAGTAAGAGGTAGAAAACCTTTTATCTGTAATAAATATGATTATTCAAAACATAGTGAGGCATATAAATTACAAGATATGACACTAGAAGAACAAAAAGAAAGATTTAAAGAAAATATAGAAAAAGAAAAAAGTAAGCAAATAGTAAAAAAAGTAAAATACAGTTTTAAAGACTTTTAATAAATTATGAAAGGAGAGAAAATTATGACAGATGAATTACAGAAAAAGTTTATATGGCAAAATATTAATTCATCCAAAGAAAAAGGAAAGATTTTAACTGGAAAGATTATTGCAATTGAAGTAGAAAAAATGAAAGAAAAAGATATTACTTGTGCTATTGTAGATTTTGAAGGAATTAAGGTATTAATTCCAGCTACAGAAATAACAAGTGATTCTAAAAATGATAAAAAATTATTAAGAAACATGATGGGAGCAGAAATAAAATTTATTGTTGTAGAAATAGATAAGGTAAGTTCAAAAGCAGTAGGCTCACGAAAAAAGGCGATGGAAAGACTGTTTGATATAAATATAAAGAAAGTGGAAGTAGGAGATAAAATCTATGGGAAAATAATAGGAGTTTGGAAAAAGTATTTAAGAATTGAATGTTTGGGTATAGATTTTGTAATTAAAGCTCAAGACTTACAATATGGGTATATAGAAGATGTATCAAAAATATATAAAATTAATGAGCAAATAAAAGTAATAATTAAAGAAATATCATTAGAAAACAAAAATATAAAAATATCAGTAAAGGATTTAGTAGAAGATCCGTTCAAAAATATAAGAAAAGATTTTACAGAAAAAGGCGAGTATCTTGCAACTGTTACAGGATATACAGACAATGGAATATTTGCAAATATATCACAAGGAATAGATACAGTTTGTATTCTTCCTAATTGGTTGGATAGACCACCTCTTCCAGAAGAGAAAGTAGTAATAAAAATTTATAAAATAGTTCCAGAAAAAAGGAAGATTTACAGTTCGTTAGTTAAAATAATTGGTGGTGATGCAAGTGAATGAGAAATTAAAGCAAATATCTAAGTTGCTATGGGATTTTGAATCGTTAAGAGAGGAACATGTTTTAAAATTGTGTAATTGTCTAGAAAGTGATATTAATTATTTAATCTCAAAAAATGTTATTATAAAAGATAAAAATACAAAGATATTAAGATATAATAATAAGACTATTAATAATAGAAACATAGTAGCGTTTGATGTAGTTATGGAATATTTAGATAGAAATGTAAAAGTAAAAAAAGCAAAATATCCTGTGAATGTTACAATGCAGACTAATGAATTTACTTATGATATTATTTCTATAAAAGAAATAGAAGTAGATACTTTATTTGAAAACATAGACAAAATATCTAAGGCAGATAAAATAATAATTATTATTGAAACCAAAAATTACATAAAAAAATTTATTAATACTAAAAGGCCTTGTTGTATATGTACTTATCCAC
>CANRLA010000079.1 GCA_947631315.1 uncultured Clostridia bacterium
AAATACTATTGAAAGTATCTGCTTGTTTTGTATTATATATAAACGAGCCTTCAATTTCAATAGTTTTTGTAAAAAAAATTAAAGAAATTTGGAGGATTTTTTATATGTTTACTTATACTGTTAGAAATGATGGTAGATTAATGAAAAAAATAGTCCATCAAGGTAAATCATATTACATTTATGCAAAAGATAAACAAGAATTAAAAGATAAATATATTGACTTACAATATAAAATTATGAGTAATAAAGTTATTGATAACAAATCTTTAACTTTCAAACAATATGCCGAAAATTGGTTTGATATTAATTGTACTATAAAAGAACTTGCTACTCAAATGAGCATCAAAAATAGATTAAAGCATATGTATGAATATATTGGAAATATAAAATTAGCAAATTTAAAACCATATCATATTCAAGAAATGGTTACTTCAATGATTAAGGATGGATATACAGATTTAACTAAAAGAACTCTAATGGATTGTAAGAGAATATTAAATGATGCAGTAATTAATGATATAATTGGAAAAAATGTAGCACTTGGAATTAAAGTTCCTAAATTTGCAAAAAATGAGAAAAAGCCTCTTTCACTTAATCAAGATCAAAAAGTTTTAAAATTAGCACTAAATCATAAATATGGTTTATTTATACTAATACTAAGATATTGCGGATTAAGATGCGAAGAAGCTGTTGCTTTAACATTAGATGACATAGATATAAAAAATAAAAAATTAACAGTAAATAAAGCTGTTTCTTTAGTAAAAAATCAACCTTTTCTTAAATCAACTAAAAACTTAAAAAATAGGATTATTCCTATCCCTAATTTTATAATTCCTATATTAAAAGAAACTATTAAACAAAACAAATTAAATAATTGTAATTATCTTTTTCATAAAGAAACTAATTTAAAGAGTATGCTTACTAAACAAGCACTAAAAGGACATTTACAATCTTTTTTATATGAATTAAATAAAAATATAAAAAAGGAAGATGATAAAATACAATTTTCTTATCATCAATTAAGACATTCATATTGTACTATGCTCTATTATGCTGGAGTAAAAATAAAAAAAGCACAAGAATTAATGGGACATTCTTCTGCTAAAATGGTGTATGATATTTATGCACATTTAGATGAAGAAAGAGAAAATGCTAATCAGTTAATCAATAGTTATATATCTAATAATATTATAAAATAAAGTTGTCAAAAAAGTTGTCAAAATTTAAAAGAAGTAGTTTGTATATACTTAAAACAAGCTACTTTTAACTATTTATGTATTTTCCTTACCAAGGCTGCACTCTATCGACTGAGCTACATAGGCATAAATTGAAAGTTGTCAAATTTATTTTACTAACATTAAATTAACATTTTAATTTAAATTATCTATATTTTTTGCAGTCTTCTTCCTTATTCTTTGTATTGCATTATCTATTGATTTAACTGGTGAATTTAGGCTTTCTGCTATTTGTACATAACTTTGTCCTTCAATATATTTATTTAACACTTGCTTTTCAAATGAGCTTAAAGATTTATTGATTGTTTTTTCAACATTTTCTATGTATTCATTTTTTGTTATTGTGTCTAATGGGTCTTCAATGGTATTTAAGTCCAATATATCAATAAGAGGATTCTCTATCTCCCCTTCCTCATTTTCATAATTTGAATTATTTAATGATACATATGAATTAAGCGGTAAATGTTTTTGTCTGTTAGAACCTTTTATTGCGGTAATTAACTGTCTTTCAATACACATATTTGCAAAACTTTTAAAAGAATTATCTTTTTCGTCACTATAGCTTTTTATAGCCTTAAATAAGCCTATTAACCCCTCTTGTATAAGGTCTTCCTTTTCTGCTCCATTTAAATAATATTTGCTTACTTTCATATTGACAGTTTCTTTATATCTTTCTATCAAACTCTCTAATGCGAACTTATCTTCTTTTTTTGCTAGTTTAATAAGGTCATCATCTGTCATTTTTTCATAATTTATTCTTTTAGAAAAGAATACATTGCCGCTCATCATCTTATATTATGCTCTCCTTATGCCTGTTTTCTGACTTATTATATTTATAAAAATGCATAATGTCAATATTTTGTTGCCATTTTCTTATAAATATATTATAATACAATGGATTTAGAAGTAATAACTTTCATACAATTTAACTTTTTATAATTATTTCTTAAAAAAGGAGGATATGCTAGCTACAAACTAGCATAAAAAGTAAAGATGGCTTTTGATGGAATCACTTTAAAAAAGATAATTTGCGAGATGCAAATTCTCGTAAATGGAAAGGTTAATTCTATTTATATACCAACATCTAACAATATTGTAATTGGTATATATAATGGTGCACATTATGCATTAAATATTGATACATCTGCAAGTAACTATAGAATAAACTTAACAACAAAATCTAAATCTAACCCTCTAGTTGCGCCTAATTTTTGTATGTTACTTAGGAAGTTTTTAATAAATAGTAAAATATCTAAAATATATATGCATGGATTAGAAAGAATTTGTTTTATCGACTTTGAATGTTTTAATGAAATGAATGATAAGGTAACTAGAACTTTAGTAATTGAACTTATGGGAAAATATAGTAATGTAACATTGCTCAATGAAAATGGTACAATTATTGATGCTCTTAAAAAATTTGATGGTGATGGAAATTCAAGAAGTATTATGCCTGCTAGAAAATACACTACCCCTACCTCAGATAAAAAGGAATTTACTCAAATATCTGAAAAAGAATTTATAGATTTAGTTGAAAAATCTGAATATAAAACTTTAAATACAGCCATTCCTAATTTAATAAACGGAATTTGTAAGCAGTTTATTAATTCTGCCATTGAACATTTAAGTTTATCAAATACTCTTTCTAGTTCTAGTTTGAGTACATTGTACAAATATATTAATTCTATTTTAAATAATAATTGTGAAAAATCATATATAGATAGCTATAAAGATAATTACTCTGTTTTTCTTGCAGATGATGTAAAAGATAATTTAAGTAGCAACTTTTTTATTGATGATTTTTATCACAGTAAGTTATTAAATGAAGAATATATTGCTTATAGAAATAATATTTTAAAAGTCCTTAGTATGACATTAGATAAAATCGTAAGAAAATTAGAGAACATAGATGATAAAATTGCAAAAGCACAAAATATGGATACTTATAAAATGTATGGTGAACTTTTAATTTCTAATATTTACAGATTTACTGAAGATTATGAGAAGGCAAAAAATAATCAAAATTTAATATTGATTACAGATAATACAAAATTTGTTGAGCTTGAGAATTTTTACGATGATAATAAATTGGTAAAGATTGAAATTGAGCCTAATATTTCAATTTCAAAAAATGCTGAGAAATATTTCAAAAAATACAATAAAGCCAAAAATACTATTGAAGTTACGAATATACAAAAAATTGAAACCCAAAAAGAATTAAATTATATTGAGTCATTAGTTTATTCAATAGATAATTGTAAAACAATTGAAGATGTTGATGATATTTATAATGAATTATCTGAAAATATATTATTTAGTAATGTTAATTTTAAGAATAAATCTCATAACCGTAAAAAAAAGGAAAATGACAATACTCTCAATAATTTTATGAGATTTAGAGTTGATGATTTTGATTTTTTTGTAGGAAAAAATAATAAGCAAAATGACTATCTAACTTTAAAAGTTGCAAATCCAAATGACCTTTGGTTTCATACTAAAGATATTCACGGTAGCCATGCTATTTTAAGATGTAATGGTATAACTCCTAAAATTGAAACAATTACAAAATGTGCTGAAGTTGCTGCCTATTATAGTAAAGCTAAATTTTCTTCACATGTTCCTGTTGACTACACTTTAGTAAAAAATGTCAAAAAGCCAAATGGTTCCGCTCCTGGTTTTGTTATATATACAACTAACAAAACAATATATGTTAATCCTAGTTCTAATATATAATTACTAAAAATTTTACTTTACACTTCATACATATATTTTTAAGAAAAAAATGTATACCACGCAAAAGGTGCGTTTGAATCGTCCTGTTCTTTAACAGAAATAACCCAAACGCACTTTTCCGGTCGGATGCCAAAGGCATTTTATCAAAATAATGACTCAATTTACACGCTCTATTACGCTTACAACCAATTTCTATTTTTTTTGTATACGTCTCTTCGAACGCACAGAGCTACTTCAAATACATAAGTGGACGGAACCCGATGGTATCTCTCTTCGTATGTCGATTTCTGATCTTCGCGATAAGCAGTGAACCAGTTGCTATATTGGAAACTACCACCTCGAAAAACGCAACTGAAGTTGACGCCAACGTTAACGTTAGTGTACGTAGAATATTCCGTTGTCCATTCGATTAAATTTCCCGCCATATCAAATATATGACACTTTTCATCTCCTGTTTCTCCCGTATTCTCTAAACTTGAATTCGGACTTGTCGCATTTGCATAATTTTTATTGTCCTCTTTCATTTCTCGAATATATACTATCGCTGTATCCCACGCATAACTATTGACTAAATCACTTTCTACATATTTCGCCTCGTCATCTTCACCTAATTCATACATATTTTGACTTACTTTTGAGGCTACTGGCTGTGTGATAAAATTCCATAACGCGTTCGAATCTTCATCCATCATTGAAATATCATAACTCTTTGATACTTGCACTAGTGGCTTATAATCACCTTCTGTACTTCCACTTCCAAAACTCGCCTCATATCTCGCTATATAATAACCATGATTTTTATTCACACTATCTACAAAGGCTTCTAAATTTTTTGCTTTCGCATTATCACCGTTTACTTTTGTGTTTTCTTTATAATACTCATCAATTACAAAATTAGCATCATCTTCTCCACAATCTGAGCCTTTTTGTTTCAATGTCGGTGTTCCAGGAGTTTGTTCACTAGAACCTGCAAATGTATACCTTCCTAGTGTTATTTCTACTGTTTTTCCTTCTTCTACTGTAATTAAATTGTCTTCATTATTAGCACCGTTTTGATCTGTACCTCCATTTACATTACTCACTGGTATCCATACAAATTGATTTCCATCACTATCTTCTATTACTATTCCTTCTTGTACTGTTATTCCTGAATCTGATGCTATATGAAATTTTCCTGGTATTACTACTTTATTTCCATTTCCATCTGTTACTGTTGTTGTATTTTCAAATGTATAGTCTTTACTCTTGGCATCTTGTATTGTTGTCGGTGTTCCTTCTGTTGGTGTTGGACTAACTGTTGATGGATTTCCACTTCCATACTTGTCCATTTCTTTTTCTATATCTGTTATTAATCCTTCTTCATTTGTTTGGGCTTGTTTATATTTTTCTGACCCTCCTTTTGCTTTTTCAAATAATCCTCCATCTGATAATGCTATATTCAATGTTACTCCTGCCAATATCAACAAGATTATTATGGTTACTACTAGGGCTATTAGTGTAATTCCTCTTTCTCTTATTTTTTCCCTTTTTGTTCTACTTAATTTTAAATTCTCACTTTCTTCGTTCAACTTTTCTTTCATTAGTTTTTTTGGCATTTCATCTTTCTCCTTCTTATTTTTTCTTTTAGTATTTCCTCAATTTATGTTATTATTCTTTAGTGTTTTTTACATTTTAACAATCTTATTGAATTAAGTCAATATACATTAGTATATCATTTCCTTTTAATTATGTTCTTTTTATTAATGTTAAAACTTAATAAAAAA
>CANRLA010000080.1 GCA_947631315.1 uncultured Clostridia bacterium
TCTATAAAAAAGGAGAGTGACATTTATTTTAAACGAAGATTTAATAGACTATAACCTGAAAAAGAAGGTTAATATTTATAAAATTATAACTATATCAATCATTCTTATTATAAGCATAATTTTTATAAAATTTAAACCTGCTTATGCAGTTACATTAGGCAAAGAAGAGATAGGATATATAGGAAATCGTACAGAATTTCAAGAAGAAATTGATAACAACATATTAAAATCAAATGAAGAAAGTATTGCATTTGTTACACTTGATAATATAAGCTATAACTTCGAATTCGTTGATAGAAAATTAATTAATGAAGAAAAAGTAATGGATAAGGTAAAAGATAATGCTAAAAATATATTTTTTGTATATGAAGTATCAGATGGAAATGATGAAAATGCAGTATATGTAAATACTTTAGAAGAAGCTGAAAATTTAGTAGAAACATTAAAACAAAATTACAGTGAAGTAGAAAATGATTTAAAAATAATGACATTATACTTAGAAAATCAAGTTAGTGAAGAATCAATTAAAGAAGCTAAATTGAAAATTTCACAAAGTTTAGACGCAAAACTTGAAGAAAAGAAACAAAGAGATAAAAGAACAGTAAATGGTATATATTTAGCATCATTACCTCTTTCAGGAGGAACAATTACATCAAGATATGGAAGTGTGGAAAGCGTAAGAGACCATGTTCACGGTGGATTAGACTTAGCAGCAAGTTATGGAACACCAATAATGGCAGCTGCTGATGGTGTAGTAAAATCAGCTGGAAAAACTGGAGGATATGGTAACTTAGTGATACTTGACCATGGAAACGGTGTAGAAACATACTATGGACATTGTAGTAGCATCAATGTCAAAGTAGGGGAGACAGTTGAAGCAGGAGATACAATTGCAAAGGTAGGATCAACAGGTAACTCAACTGGAAACCACTTACATTTTGAAATAAGAATAAATGGAGCAAGTGTAAATCCACAAAAGTATATTTATTAATAAAGAAAAATTGAAAGTGTATTTACTAATGAAAAATCATGTAAAAATAATAATATATATAAAAAAATAATAAAGCGACTATTTTAAATAGTCGCTTTTTTGAAAATAAAAGGGGATGTATTTTTATTACTTAATCAGTAATTAGGAGTAATTTTAATTACTGACTATATTAATATTATAGTAATGAATTTTGTCCATTGTGTGAACCCTAAGTGATATATTTGAAAATAAATATTATGGTTGTTCAATAAGTGTCAAAGAAACCTCTTGTTCATTACCATTTCTATTTATAACTATACTAATAGTATCACCAATAGAATGTTTATTTTTTATATTATTTAAATCTTCCATAGTTTTAACTTCTTTTCCATCAGCTTTTATAATAATGTCGCCAGTTCTTAATCCAGCTCTTTCAGCAGGAGAATATTCTTCTATAGAACGTATATATGCACCTACAACTAAATTAGATGATGGATTCTTTTTAATAATTTCATCTGTAATATCACTGCCTGTAATTCCTATATAAGGTCTCTTTACTTTATTATATTGTATAAGGTCTGAATATATAGACTTAGTTGAATTAATTGGAATAGCAAAGCCTAATCCCTCAACTCCAGTACCTGAGGCTTTTAAAGTATTTATACCAATAACCTCACCTTTACTATTTACAAGAGCACCTCCACTATTACCTTCATTAATAGCAGTATCAGTCTGAATAAGAGTAAATTGTTTTCCATCACTATCAGTGATTTTTCTATTCAAAGCACTAATTGAACCAGTAGTTACACTACTTTGCATACCTAAAGGATTTCCAATAGCCATACACCATTCACCAACTTGTACACTATCAGAATCTCCAAGAGAGGCAGCTGTAAGGTCTGTTTTTTCTATTTTGATAACTGCTAAATCAGTTTGTTCATCAGTACCAATAACTTTAGCCTCATATTCTGTATCATCATTATATAAAGATACAGTTATTTTTGTTGCTTCCCCAACAGTATAATATGAACTAACTGAACTTGAAGAAGTATTTATAACATGATTATTAGTTAAAATATAACCATCATTACTAATTATAACACCTGAACCTTCCGCATTAGCAGTTGAGGCAACTCTTGAAAAAATACTATTTACAGAATATTCAACTTTAATTCCTACAATTGAAGGAAGAACAGATTGTGCTACATAAACTCCAGTATCAGAAATACTTGATAATGATACTAGGTCAGTATTTATATTATTGTAATTAATATTTGATTTATCGCCTGCGTTACTACTTGAACCACTGTTTGATTGAATTCCTAACATTGTATTTTTTACATAAGGAACATTAAAGCAAACACCTAAAAGTACTCCTGCTCCAAGAACTCCACTTGCAAATGGAATTAAAACATTTTTTCCAAAACTATAATTTTTTTTATCTTTTTTCTGAGATTTAAAATTACTCTCCTGTGATTTTACATTAATGAAATCTTTATTTTCACTCATTTATTTATGTCCTTTCAAATTTATTTTATATTATTAATATACTACCAATTTGTGAAAGAAATGTGAAAAAGTTGTTACATTTTGGTTACATTTAAAAATAAATTTTTATAATATATAATGCAAAAAAATAAACAAATTACTTGAATATTGCAAGAAAATATTATATAAGAAGAATAAGAGAAAATATTGAAAAATGAATTGTTAGGTAAATTTTTTTTAATAGAAAGGAGACAGTATTAGTTATTATAACTAATACAAGAGGTATATGAAAAGTGAGAATGGTTTAGGAATTATCGGGATAATATTAATAATTATAATAATAGCAGGATTAATAACGGGAGCAGTTTTTCTAGTAAATAAAAGTATAAACAATGAAAAAAACGACTCCATTAGGTCAGATATGCTTCTAATTCAAGGAACTTGTGCAAAATTAAAACAAGAATCAATAAAAGCAAAAAATACTGATATGTATGTAGGCACAAAAATATCAGATATGAATGAAGACGAGATTATAAATAATTTTAAGAGTCTAAATATTATACCTGAAGACCAATATGCAAAATATTACTGTCTAAATAATGATAATTTAAAAGCATTAAATTTGGATATACAAAATGAAGAAGGTTCTTATTATTTAATAAATTATGATGACAACGAAGTTATAATAACAAAAGGATATCAAGGAAAATATAAGTTATCAGAAATTAGTTAAAATAAAAGTTTAATAAATTATGAAGTCTAATAAAAAATTACAAAGATTTAAATAATCTATGAAAAAATAAAAAAGACAAAATAAAAAAGAAAAAATATAAATGAAAAAATATAAAAAAGAAGCGAAATATAAAGAAAGAGTAAAAAATGAAAGAAAAAGAAGAAGAAAGATTAAATAGCTTAAAAAAATTTGAGAAAAATCTTTATAATGAAGGCTATAAGTTAATATGTGGCATTGATGAAGCAGGAAGAGGTCCACTTGCAGGACCTGTTGTAGTTGGAGCAGTTGTGATGAAACCTGAGTCAAAGATAGAATGGGTCAATGATTCAAAAAAAGTTACAGAAAAAAGAAGAGAAATATTATATGACAAAATAACAGAAGAAGCTCTCGCTTGGGGAGTAGGGATTGTTTCAGAAAAAGAGATAGACGAAATTAATATATTAAATGCAACAAAAAAAGGACTTCACATTGCTCTTGGGGAAGTTATAGAAAAATTAGGAAAAAAGCCGGAATTAGTAATCACAGATGCTTTAAGAGAAATAGATACATTTAATATACCATATCAATCAATAATTAAAGGTGACGCAACTTGTTATTCAATATCATGTGCATCAATAATTGCAAAAGTTACTAGGGATAGAATAATGAAAGAATGGGATGAAGTTTATCCACAATATGGATTTATATCTCATAAAGGATATGGAACAGCAAAGCATATTGAAGCAATAAAAGAATATGGTCCATGTCCAATTCATAGAAAAACATTTATAACACATTTTGTATAAAGCGTAGTTAAAGAATATATTGTATTAGATATAAGCGAAGTTTTAATAGGAATTTATTTTAAATTAAATTCAGAAAATATTTACAAGAAAAATTAGAAGGAATACTAAAAAAATTAGGAGGAATACTAAATTGAATATACAAGAGATAATTGCAAAAAAAAGAGATAAACTAGAACTAACAAAAGATGAAATTGAATATTTTGTAAAAGGATATACAGAAGGAAAAATAACAGATTATCAAGCATCAGCTCTAGTTATGGCAATTTATATAAATGGTATGAATGATAGAGAAATAACCGATTTAACACTTGCTATGGCTTATTCAGGAGATGTGTTAGATTTATCAAGTCTAGGAGAAGTAGTTGATAAGCATAGTACAGGAGGAGTTGGAGATAAAATAACATTAATATTAATGCCAGTTATAGCATCTCTAGGAATTCCAGTTGCAAAGATGTCAGGAAGGGGACTAGGATTTACAGGAGGAACAATAGATAAGCTGGAGTCGATACCGGGATATCATACATCAATTTCAGTAGATGAATTTAAAGAAAATGTAAAGAAAATTAATATAAGTTTGATGGGGCAAACACTTAATTTAGCGCCAGCTGACAAAAAGTTATATGCTTTAAGAGATACAATCGCTTGTACAGAAAGTATTCCATTAATTGCATCAAGCATAATGAGTAAAAAAATTGCAGCAGGAGCCAATAAAATAGTTATTGATGTTACTTGCGGAAGCGGAGCTTTTATGAAAACAATGGAAGACGCTAAAAATTTAGCAACAGTAATGACATCAATAGGAAAATTAGCAGGAAAAGAAACAGTATGTATTATAACTCCAATGAACGAGCCTGTAGGATATGCAGTAGGAAATACTCTAGAAGTTATAGAAGCGGTAGATATCTTAAAAAATAAATATATGCCAAAAGATATAAAAAATATAATAGAAGAACTAGGAGCAAATATGCTAGTTTTAGCAAATAAAGTACAAAATATAGAAGAAGGAAAAAATTTGATAATAGAAAATATAAGAAACGGAAAAGCTTATGAAAAGTTTAAAGAACTAGTACAAAATCAAGGAGGGGACATTTCATACATAGAAAATACTGATAAATTAGAAAAAGCAAAATATATTGTTCCAATAATTGCAGAAAAAGATGGAACTATATCTGAGATAAATGCGTATGAAGTAGGAAGATTATCATGCTACCTAGGTGCAGGAAGACAAACAAAAGAAGATGAAATTAATCCTAGAGTTGGATTTATATTTAATAAGAAGGTTGGAGATATAGTAAAAAGTGGAGAAACAATAGGATATATTCATTCAGACGATGAACAAAAAGCAAATGAGATTTTAAAATATAATGTTGTAAAAATTTAAATATTATTGTTAAAAAATGTAAAACAACTATAGACAAAAATTGGAAAATATTGTATAATAAAAATCACCTTCTTTAAAGGTAATACTTTTAGAGAGGAGGTGATTTTATTGAATGGTTATACTTTGGTATTAATTTTACTTCTAAAAATTGAAAAATTAGAAGAAGAATTAAAAAAATACCAAGACCAGCAAAACAAAAACTAATACATATTAGTTCAGGGTAGAGAGAGCTACCCTGTTTTTTAAGTGCGACGGGCATGTCGTTTAGTTAATCGGTGAAAGTCCGTAGTGGAGGTATACATCGCCAACCACATAGTGAAACA
>CANRLA010000081.1 GCA_947631315.1 uncultured Clostridia bacterium
TTGTAGTTGTTTTTCCGACGCCACCTTTTCCTGATGTTATTACGATAATTTCACCCATATTTTCCTCCTTGCAGTTTTTACAAACTACACATCTATTATATTTTCATTTTATATAAAAGTCAATGTTAAAATACAAAATTATTACAAAATTATTACAAAAATTTTACTAAAAATGAACCCTCAATGTTTTTACATTTTGGGCTCATATTATATTTTTATATTCATTAAATTTTTTTATGCTTCTTCTTGATTTTCATTTAAATAATTTTCTGTACTTTCATTTTCAGTATTATCGTCGTTTTTATTTACTAATTCTAGACTTGCAATTGAAACTTCATAAGCTACTCTTGGCTCTACAGTTCCATCTTCATGTTTCTTTTCATAATTTCTTGATTGAACTCTACCAATTATTCTTACTTCTGTTCCTACTTCCATTTTTGAACAGAATCTTGCATTTCTTCCCCATGCTATACATGGAATATAATCTGATTTATTATATGCTCTATTTACTGCTAAAAGAATATCTGAAATTTCTCTTCCAAATGGAGTTTGTCTATAAATAGGAGTTTTACAAATATATCCTACTAATACAACTTCATTTGATAAAAATTCTTTGCTAGCTGTTACTTCATCATCTTGATTTTCTAAAAATTCAATATCCTTTGCAAAAACTGTTAAAATTAATCTGTTCTTCTCTTTTTCATAGCTGTTATAAGATCTAAATTGTCCTTTTACTCTTACTTTTTTGTCAACAACTAACTCATCTTCTTTAAATAATCTTTCTGATATAGTGATTGGTATAATGTCAGCATTTCCACTTAATCTTGGTACACTTAGGTTAAATGAATAAAATTTTTCCCCATAAATTTCATGACTAAATTTTTTTTCATCTGTTATTTTTCCCACTAATACTAAACTGTTATTCTCTAAAATATTTGTTTCCAATTTGTTTTCCTCCTTAAAATTTGTTCTTGCGTATCTTCTTTATTTTTATAAGCTACTTTTTATTATACAACAAATTTTTAATTTTGTCTACATAAAAAGTTAAAAAATGTTATTTTTGTAATTTTTTTGTAACTTCAAACCTACTGCTTTTTTATTTTAAATTATAATGAACTTTCAATTATTTCATTATTATTTTCTATATTCATATTTACCATTTCATTAGTTGTATTAGATATTATTGCATTTGCTGATGTTTTTATTATTTCATCATTTTTCTTAGTGACTGCAAAAGATATAACAAATAGTAATGCTACTGTACTTAGGGATATCAAATATGAAAATATTTTTTCTTTGTTAAACACCATAAACATAAAAAATACCTCCAACTAATTTATATTCATATCAATTGGAGATTATTACTTATAGTTAAATAATTATATTCTTCTAATTTTTTCTACGGTATTTTCTTTTCCACAATTTGTGCATTTCCCTGTAGATTTTGTTATTTTTTTTCTTACGTTTTTTGTTACTTTTTTTCCAATTAAATTTTTCTTTTGCTTCGTTGCAATTTGTATATCCACTTTATTATCAATCCAAATTATTGAATTCCATTTTTTACATTCACTGCATGTTCTTTGATTAGCATCCCAACCAAATAAAAATATTAAGAAAAATATTCCAAATGGAATCAATAAATAATTATTATTTGTTGGTATATATATAACTGCTAGTAAAATTATTATAATCATTGGTATTGTATACATATACAATTTATTTCTTTTTGAAATTTTTTCATTTTTCTCTATTTCATTTTGACTGATTTTTCTTTCTTTTATTTTTTTTACATCTGCTAACTTTTTCATAAAATTACTTTATATAAAAAATATAACCATTTTAATTATATTTTATACATACTCCTTTACAAATTATATGTAATTATTTTAGCATATTTTTTTATAAAAATAAATAGAATCAGATTACTTTTATTGTAATCTGATTTTTACGATAAAATAAGTTATAATTTTTTTGCTAAATTAGTCCCATTTTTTTCATCATTTTCTTTCCTTGCTTCATCATTTTATTTGGTCCTACCATACATTCTGCACAAACCATAGCTGCACCAGCAGTTATTACCATTCCTGTTATCATACCTTTAACAAATTTCATATAAATTACCTCCTAAAACTATTATGTCTTTTTTATATACTTTCTATACCAACAAATTGATTGATATAAAGCAATAAACATTAAGAAAATTGCAAATGCTTTTTTTAGTAAAGATGTATCAATATTATTAGCAATTAATGAACCAATGGCCGCTCCCACAATTCCTGTTATTACAAGAGGAATAGCTATTTTCCATTTTAAAGTATGATTTTTTACATTAACAACTGTTGCAATTATTGATGTTGGAACGAAAAAAATTATATTACTTGCTTGAGCAACAATTTGATTTACTTTTAAGAAACAGGTTAAAAACGTTATAAGAATCGTTCCTCCACCCATTCCTAAGCCACTTATAATTCCCGAAACTAATCCAACTAATATTTCCTTCATTTAATAAAAGTAAGAATAGCTGCATAAATCAAAAATATTATGAAAATTAGTGATAAATATTTATCATTAATTTTTTTTAATAGTTTCGCTCCTATCCAGCCTCCTACTAAACCTCCTATTCCACAAAGTATTCCCATTTTATAATCTATGTTGCCAGCTCTATTATAAAAAAACATACTTGTAAGCACCATTGGCAAAATGCAAAAAATAGCTATTGCTCTTGCTTCTTTTTCGCCTGTTTTCACAAAATAAACTAGGCCTGGAACTGCAATCATTCCGCCTCCTGAAGCAAATAATCCACTAAAAAAACCAGTTACCAAACCTAATACCATTATCTTAATTTTTTTCTTCTTATCCATTATAATGTCTTTTTCATTTTTTACTTTATTGTTTTTCACATTATCTAATTGGGTTGATTTTTCATTTTCTTTTCTATTTTCATTTTTATTTTCTCTTTCCATATTTTTATTGTTTCATTTATATATTTTTTTATACACAAAAATTCATCTTTGAATATAAGATTTATTCTTTTCATAGAATATTTTATTTATCTTGCCAGGCAAGAATTGGAAATCCTACGTTAATTCCTTTTGTATCTTCTTTATAATCATCACCTAATAAACCTGCTATTTTTTTCAATTCATCTTCACTTTCATACTTTTTTATCTTTTCATTCGTTACTTCTATTCCTCCGTCATTCCAACCCAAGCCAGTAATATCTTTATTTCTTTCTAAATAATAATTATTTTCTAGAATTAGGTTACCTTCACCGAAGTATCCTACTATGTATCCTATTCTCACATAATCTTTTAATTGTGAATTTAACTCTACTTTTCCAATATTATAACAATTTTTAATATAACCTACTGAAGCATCAAGTTGTGCAATTATACCAGCTGATACAGGCCAAGGAATCTCTTTATCTATTTCATCAGAATCGCTATAAATCATATCTCCAGTATTATAGCACGATTCGACGTACACTTCACCATCACTTATTCCTGAAACTCTTTGATTAGTATTACTACCATAAACAGTTATATTTCCGTTATTATAACAAAGAAAAATGTTTACTCCATCCCATGATCGTCCCGCAATACCGCAAGCTCCTCCAAATTCCACTTTCGGGTAAAAAGTTAAATTGCCCTTATTATAGCATTTGCTTATACTTCCTTCACCACTTAATTCTCCAACAATGCCTCCTAATTTAGAACCTCCAGTAAATACTCCATCTGATTTATTATAGCATTTTTCTATTATTCCTGAATTTTCACCAGCTAAAAAACCTACAATTGCTGATTCATTTAATAATGTACAGGTTATATTACAATCTGCTATTCCTACATTTTTTATTATTCCTTCATTATATCCGAATAATCCTAAATATTCTTCTTCATTAGTTTCTCCAAATGATAGATTTTTTATTTCATGTTCATTTCCATTAAATACTCCATTAAATGGGTTATTTTTCGTTCCTATTGGTTCCCACTGTTCTTTTTCTAAATCAATATCAGAAGATAATTTTACTAATGTATTTTCAAAGTTTTCTCCTTTATTTACATTATTTCTAAATTCTTTAAATTCTTCTTTGTTTGAAATTTCTTGTACTTTTGTTATATCTTTTCCATCTATTGCATATTCCATTTTCTCTACTTTAAGTTCTTCATCTTTTTGTGCCTGTTTATATTTTTCAGTTGCTTCTTTTGTTTTACTAAATAACCCATTATCCGATAATGCTATATTTAATGTTACCCCTGCTAAAATTAACAAGATTATTATTGTTACTACTAACGCTATTAATGTAATTCCTAGTTCATGTAATTGTTGCTTTTTAGCTATCTTTTTAAAAATTAAATATTCTTCTTTTTTATCTAATGTTTTTCTTTTATCTTTCATTTGTACACCTTTTCCTCGCTTTCTACTTTATGTTATTTTTATTAAGGAAAAAACTTAATAAAAAAGAAAAAAATCTTATAATCAGCTTTTTATATGCTTTTTATAAGATTTTTCTTTTCATTTTTTACATACTTTTAATATTTTTTTATTTTTTATAATCTTGATTTAGTCCTGTCATTGTGCTATATTTTCAATATATTAATTTTTATTAAGTTTTTTCATTAATTAAATTTTTTATTTTTCACATTATTTTTATTTCTTTTGGTTTTATCTTCTTTACATTTTTCGAAAGCTCATATTCTCTTTCTTCATTCCATCTCATTATTTTTATGTCTTTATATTTTTCTAAAACTTCTTTATATTTATCATACTCATCTTCCCAAACTGATTGTGGTATTTTATCAAATGCATCAAACATTTTTTCTGCTTCTGCAAGATATATTACTTGTTCTTGTGGAGACATTTCATTATATTTTTTTGCAAATATAGCAAGTTTATCTAGACTATCGTTAGCTTTAATAAATGATACAAAATCTTTAACCTTTATTCCTGCCATCTGCATCTGTACTATTGACATTGCAATTAAAATAACTATAAAAATTAGTAATATAAATATTATCGCTAATACAGTCATTTCTAGGTTTTATTCTCCTTATCTTTAGATTTTTACACATTTATTATAGCATTAGTATTTACCAATAGCAAGAAAAATATTTTATCATTAATATTTTTTCCTGATTTCAAAAAAATAAAATAAGGTTCGATTTCAAACCTTATTTTATTTTTATTTATTTTACAACTATTTCTTCATCTTTAGCACTTATTTTTGCTTTTCCATTTATTTTTCCATTTATTTTTCCATCAAGCATTGCTTCTGCAATCTTGTCTTCGACCATTGTCTGTATTGCCCTTTTAAGTGGTCTTGCACCATAAGCTTCATCAATTCCTTTTTTAGCAATTAAGTCTTTGGCTTTTTCATCAATTTCAAGCTCGATTTCTTGATGCTTCAATAAGTTCTTAACATTATTTATTAATAAATCAACTATTTTTCTTATTTGTTCTGCATTTAATTTATGGAAAACTATTATTTCATCTATACGATTTAAGAATTCAGGCTTAAA
>CANRLA010000082.1 GCA_947631315.1 uncultured Clostridia bacterium
AGAAAAGAAAAATATTTAGTAGAAGGCATAAAGATGCTTAAAGAAGCGATTGATGAGAATCAAGATATAGAACTTATAATTTTAAAAAATGGAGTTAATTTAAGTTTTGATGTGTCTGATTATAAAGTCATAATAGTTAGAGAAAATGTATTTAACACTCTTTCTGATGTTGTAACTCCTCAAGGAGTCCTTGCTATTATTAAAAAGAAAGAAGATAAGCAAATAGATGAAAGCGCACAGTTTATAGTGACATTAGATGGATTACAAGACCCCGGAAACCTAGGAACAATCATAAGAACATTAGATTCTGCTAATATAAAGCAAATTATCGTTTCAAAAAATACAGTGGATTGTTATAGTCCAAAAGTTATAAGGTCTACAATGGGTGCAATTTATAGAGTAAATGTAATAGAAGAAGAAGATTTAAAAGATACATTGATAAGTCTTAATCAAAATGGATTTGAAGTGTTAGTAACTGCACTAGATGGAAAGAAAAGCATTTATGACATTGAATATAATAAAAAGGTAATTGTTATTGGAAATGAAGCAAATGGTGTATCTGATGAAATAAAAAATTTAGATTTTACAAAGATAAAAATTCCAATGTTAGGAAAAGCAGAAAGTTTAAATGCTTCTGTTGCAACTGGAATTATAGTATATGAATATGTAAGACAAAATTATAAAGGAAACAATTAAAAATAAATTAATAGTTTATTGAAAAGTAATAAGAAAAAATGCGTTAAGTAAAAAAGCAAAAGTAATAAGAAAAAATGTAATAAGTAAGGGTATTTTTTATTGAAAATCTTATAGTAATATGATAAAATGAATTCCGTAATTCTAAGGAGGAAAATTATGCAAAAAGGAGATATGGAATTAATAGATTATGCAATTTATTTTGCAACAAAAGCCCATAATGGTCAAAAAAGAAAAACTGAAAAAGATGTTGATATGATTTTTCATCCATTTACAGTAGGAATGATATTGCAAAGAGCAGAAACTAGTACAAATTGTGTAATAGCAGGGATTTTGCATGATGTTGTAGAAGATACTAAATATACAATTGAAGATATAAAAAAAGAATTTGGTAACGATATTGCAAATATTGTTTTAGAGGTTACTGAAGATAAAAAATTAGAGTGGAAAGAAAGAAAAACGGAAGCAATAAACAAAATAAGAACAGCAAGTATAGAAGGAAAGCTAGTGGAATGTGCTGATAAAATAAACAATTTAGAAACATTATATTCAAGCTATTGCGAAATTGGAGAAGATATTTGGAAAAGCTTTAATAAACCAAAAGAAGAACAAAAATGGTACTATACAGAAATGTATAAAGCTGTTGTTCAAGGAACTAAAGAGGAAAATAAATTATTTGGGAGGTATAAAAAAATTTTAAACAAACTATTTAAGGAGTAATAATGGAAAAAGAAAATTTACTAAAAATGAAAAAAATTGATGAAAATTTAAAATTTATAACAGAAAATATTACAAATCTTTCTGAACCAATATTTATTGAACTAATAGGTACACCTAAAAGTGGAAAAACAACATTATTTAATGCTTTAAAAAATATGTTTGAGGATAGAAATGTAGAATTTCAAGGCAGACAAGAAACCGCAGAATATAATCCAATTAAAAATAAAGACATAGAAGAATACAATATATGGATGATAGCAGAAATTATAAAAAATTTGAGTGAAGATATGGCAAATAAAGAACCAAGAATTGTTGTTTATGATAGGGGAATACTTGATAGAATTCCATGGATAGATTATGCAATGCTTGATAATTCACTATCTCGCTGTGATGGGAAGATTATTAATTCAATTTTTGATAGCGACTTTATAAGTGAATATAAACCTTTAGCATATAGCTTTCTTACTTCTCCGGAAATTAGTGTAAAAAGAAAAGGAAAAGAAGGAAGATTAGTTAATAAAAGAAATGTAGGAATTTTTAATAAATATTTATTGCAAGAGAATAGTTTGATGGCTTCATATTCAAAAAGATATTATTTTGCAGAAACAGATTCTTATCAAGGAAGAATTAAGGATTTTATAATAGATATGTCAGAGGCTGTAACGCAAGATGTAAGTGAAAGAATAAAAGAAGAGTTAGATTATTATAAAAATTTTAAAAATATAGAGTATGAAAAAGCAAGGGAGTAGAATAATGTATAGAGACCATAATTGTGGAGAATTAAATATAAAAAATGTAAATGAAGAGGTAATGCTAGCTGGATGGGTACAAAGAATCAGAAATTTAGGAGAAATTGAATTTGTAGATTTGCGTGATGAAAAAGGAATTACACAACTTGTAATATCAAGCCATTTAAAAGAAACGATGAATGAAGTTACTCCTGAATCGGTCATTAGCATAAAAGGAACAGTTAAGGAGCGTTCAAATAAGAATCCTAAAATGCCAACAGGTGATATCGAGATAATTGTAAGCAATTTAGAAATCTTAGGTCAATGTAAAAGCACATTGCCATTTGAAATAAACTCTGAAAAAATAGATATAGCTAATGTTAGAGAAGATTTAAGATTACAATATAGATATCTTGATTTGAGAAACGAAAAAATACATAATAATATTTTATTGCGCTCTAAAATAATGAAATCTATAAGAAAATATATGGACGAATTAGGATTTACAGAAATACAAACACCAATTTTAGCTAATTCATCACCTGAAGGAGCAAGAGATTATCTAGTTCCTAGTAGATTACATGCTGGAAAATTTTATGCTCTACCACAAGCACCTCAACAATTTAAGCAATTATTAATGTGCTCAGGATTTGATAAATATTATCAAATAGCACCTTGCTTTAGAGATGAAGACCCTCGTGCTGATAGGGCTCCTGGAGAGTTTTATCAATTAGATTTTGAGATGGCATTTGCAACACAAGATGATGTTTTTAATGTTGCTGAACAAGTGCTACCAAAAGTTTATAAAGAGCATACTAATTGGACTGTTGATGAAGGACCATTCGTAAGAATACCATATAAAGAAGCTATGGAAAAATACGGTATTGATAAACCTGATTTAAGAAATCCATTAATTATAAAAGATGCAACTGAATTATTTGCAAATACTGAATTTAATGCATTTAAAGGCAAAACAATTAAAGTAATAATTGTTCCGAAAGGTGCAGAGCAAGGAAGAAAATTCTTCGACGATATGACTGAATTTGCAGTAAACGAAGCGGGAGCAAAAGGATTAGCTTGGGTTAAAGTAGATGCGGAAAATAACTTAACAGGAGGAATTTCTAAGTTTGTTACAGATGAAATAAAAACAGAAATCGGAGCAAAAGCTGGAGATAGTATATTCTTTATAGCCGATGAACTAAGTAAAGCACAAAAAATAGCAGGTTTAGTTAGAATAGAACTTGGAAAAAGACTTGACTTGTTAGAAAAGAATGTTTACAAATTTTGTTGGATAGTTGATTTTCCAATGTATGAATATAATGAAGATGAAGAAAAAATCGATTTTAGCCACAATCCATTTTCAATGCCACAAGGCGGATTAGAGGCATTAAATACTAAAGAGCCATTAGACATTTTAGCTTATCAATATGACCTAGTTTGTAATGGGTATGAAGTTTCATCAGGAGCAGTAAGAAATCATGACCCTAAGACAATGGTAAAAGCCTTTGAAATCGCAGGTTATACAGAAGATGATGTAAAGTCTAAATTTGGAGCCTTATATACGGCATTTCAATATGGAACTCCACCACATGCAGGATGTGCGCCAGGCTTAGATAGAATGGTAATGTTAATAGCAGATTCTGATAATATCAGAGAAGTAATCGCATTTCCAAAGAACAAAAAAGCAAGAGATGTAATGATGAATGCTCCAAGTGTTGTTACAGATGAGCAATTAAAAGATGTTCATATAAGTGTTACTGAAAAAGAAGAGGAAGAATAAAAATAAAGGGATAGTAATTTTAAATTGAATCCAAATTATTAGAAAAAAGCTTAAAATAAAGGATTCAGTTCAAACTTATTATCTCTTTTTGATTAAAATATTGAAAGAAAATTAATAATTAGATTTTAAAATAGAATATATAAATAATATTGAAAAGAAATTATTAATATATTGCAATAAATATAAATTAGTGATATAAGTTATCTAGGAGAATTATATGAAAAACATAAAGGATTATAACTTAGAAGAATTAAAAACAGAATTATTAAGTATAGGGGAAAAGTCATTTAGAGCAGAACAGATTTTTAAATGGTTGTACATAGATAAAGTAAAAAGTTTTGATGAGATGACAAATCTATCAATAGACTTGAGAAAAAAACTAAGTGAAAATTATGATATATGTAATTTTCAAATTATTAAAAAACTAGAATCTAAAGATGGGACAAAAAAATATTTATTTAAACTTTCAGACGAAAATGCGATTGAGTCAGTACTTATGGAATATCACTTTGGAAAGACAGTATGTGTTTCTTCTCAAATAGGTTGTAAAATGGGTTGCAAATTCTGTGCATCAACAGGAATTCCATTTGAAAGAAATTTAACTTCAGGTGAAATAGTAGAACAAATTTTAGCAATAGAGCAAGATACAAATTCAAAAATATCAAATGTAGTATTTATGGGTATTGGAGAGCCATTGGATAACTACGACAATGTTTTAAATGCAATAAGAATATTAAATAATCCTAAAGGATTAAATATAGGAGCAAGACATATTAGTGTATCAACAAGTGGTGTAGTGCCTAAGATATACCAATTTGCAGATGAAGATATTCAATGTACGCTTTCAATTTCTCTTCATAGTGCTAACAATGAGACAAGATCAAGTATGATGCCAGTAAATAACGCATATAATATACAAGAACTTATGAAAGCCTGCAATTATTATATAGAGAAAACTAATAAAAGAATATCTTTTGAATATGCTTTGGCAAAGGATAATAACGATAATTTAAAAGATGCTGATGAATTAATTAAGTTAATTAAAGGAATGCTATGTCATGTTAATTTAATACCAATAAATAAAATTGAAAATGGCAAATATACAAAAAGTTCATTAGAAAATATAATTAAATTTAGAGATTATTTAAATGAACATGGAATAGTAGCAACAATAAGGAGAGAACTAGGCTCAGATATAGATGCTGCTTGCGGTCAGCTTAGAAGAAAAAATTTGAAAAATGCAAATACAAAATTAGAAGATAAAGAAGATTAAAAAATTCAATAAAAATTATTGTAAAACAAAAGAACAATAAAAGAATAATAAAAAACTAAGGAAAAGCAAATATTAAAATGCAAAAAACTAATGAGAGAGTGAATAAAAAATACAAAAAAACTAATGAAAAAGCAAATAATAACTTAAAATTTAAGAAATATAATTATAAAAATAATAATTAGACATAATTTAGGTAATAATTAATATAATTAGGAGGAATAGTTAATGGCAAATG
>CANRLA010000083.1 GCA_947631315.1 uncultured Clostridia bacterium
AGGAACAACATGGCCTTATCTTTTAGGAATTTACTATAGAGCATTTAAAAATCTTATAAAAAGTGAGGAAGATTCAAAAATAAAAGAAACATTAAATGATACACTTTCTAAATTGAAATTAAATATAGTTAATGTTTACACAAACGAAATAATAAATGGAAATACTATCCGGAAGTATATGTGAAGTTTATGATGCAGTAAATCCAAAGAAAGGAAAAGGAGCATTTGCTCAGGCATGGAGTGTAGCTGAAATATTTAAAATATTATTAGATAATTGAAAAGCAAAAAAATTATTAGATTTTTTAGTATGAAAGGTATTTTTAAAAGGTTAGGAAATTGATTTATTTATTATATGGTGAAGACAATTACATAAAAAATGAATATTTAAAAAAGATAAAGAAGAAATTTGAAGAACTAAAACTGGGTATAAATTATATTCAAATAGATGAAAATAATTGTCAGAATATCATTTCAGACATTGAAACTCCAGCATTTGGTTATGATACAAAACTTATTGTATCAAGAAATTGTGGACTGGTAAAAAAGAAAAATGTAGTAGGAGAAAAACTTGCAGAATATTTAAAATCTAATGATATTGAAGGTATAGAACTTGCATTAATAGAAAATGATATAGATAAAACCACGTCATTATATAAAATAATCGAAAAAATAGGTCAAATTAAAGAATGTAAAGAAAAAACGCCAAGAGAATTAATAGTGCAAATAAAATCTATTGCAAATTTATATAAAGTAAACATTAAAGAAAATACAGCACAATATTTAATTGAATGTGTTGGAACAAATATGGAAGATATAATAAATGAATTAAGAAAACTTATTGAATATGAAGGAAATGGCAATGAGATTACTATTAAAGATATAGATGCATTAACAGTAAAAAAAGTTGAAAGTGTGATATTTGACTTAACAGATAACTTAGGAAAGAAAAATATTAAAGAAGCAATAGAAGTTTTGCATAATTTATTGTATTCAAAAGAGCCAATTCAAAAGATATTAGTAATGTTATATAATCATTTTAAAAAATTATATATAGTTAAAATTTCAAATGAAACAAACATATTACAAGCATTGAAATTAAAGCCTAATCAAACATTTTTAATAAATAAATATCAAAATCAAGCAAGATTTTTTGAAAAAAATGAGTTAAGAAGCATTTTAGAAGAATTTATTAATTTAGACGAAAAATCAAAAAATGGAAGAATAGACTTAAATGTAGGATTAGAATCAGTATTGTGTAAGTATTGTTCTTAATAATATAGAAAAAAATATATACTATAATAAAATATAAATCAAGTCATATTGTAGAAAGAAATAAAAAACGAGATAGAAAAATGCAAAATTTAATAATAGATAGTAGAATTAGAAAAGAAGAATATGATTACTTAAGTAAATATTTTAATGTAATAAAACTTGAACTTTCAGAAAGTGTATATGATGAAATTTCAGGTCATAGTGATATTTTTTATTGTAAGATATATGATAAAGTGATCTGTAGTCCTAATGCGAAATTTATAAGTAATGAATTTTTAAAAGGTGATTTAGAAGTAAAAAATAAATATCCAAATGATGTAATGTATAATGTATGTCAAATAGGAGATAAATTAGTAGCAAATAAGTACACTGATAAAAAAATACTTGATTATTGGAAATCAAAAAATAAAGAAAATAGCATAATAGTAGTAAATCAAGGATATACAAAATGCTCGATAACAGTTACAGGAAACAATTCTTGTATAACATCAGATAGAGGTATTTATAAAAAATTAATAGAAAAAAATATTAATGTGAGTTTAATTGAAGAAGATAAAATTTGTCTTTTAGATAGAACATCAAATGTAAGCAAAATGAATGGATTTATTGGAGGAGCATCATTTGTATTTGATAATAAATTTGTTTTATTTGGAGATTTTAGTAAGTTAAAAGAAAATAATAAAGAAGTTATAATAGAAAATTTAAAAATTAACGAATTAGAATTAATAGATTTTAAAAATTTAGAAATAAGAGATTATGGTGGAACAATAATATATTAATGAAAATGTTGATTTTAAATCCTAAAATAAATATATATAATTTATATTATATTTAATCAATGAAGCTTATTTTGAGTATAAATTAAAACCTTTTTTTACATAATAATATATGTAAGAAGAGGCTTTATTTAGTTAAAAAATAATTTTTGTAACTAGATGTGCAGCCTTTTAAAAGTAAGAAAGGATTTATTTTTTATGATTGATTTTAGAACAGATTTAGCAGATGAAAGGGCACAGGTATTTAAAGATAATAATAAAAAGAATGACTTAGATGGAATTGAAACAGAAAATAATAAAATTACAGATAACTTAGAAATTACTAGAGTTAAAGTTTTAAATGAAGAAGGCAGTAAAAAAATTGATAAAAAAATTGGAACATATACAACAATTAATATTAAAGATATAGAGATAATAAATGAAAAAGAAATTGAAGAAGCATTTAAGCAAGTTACAAAAGAAATAAAAGATATGATAGGAGATAGTGAAGAACCAGTTTTAGTTGTAGGACTTGGAAATGAAGATACGACAGCTGACTCACTTGGACCTAAGGTGATAAAAGACTTGGAGATTACAAGACATATTTTAAAATATAAACCTGAACTATTTCCAAATAAAACAAGAGAAATTAGTGCTATTGCTCCTGGAGTACTAGGAACAACTGGAATAGAAACACAAGAAATTATAAAGAGTGTAGTCGAAAAAATAGAAGTTGGAACAATAATAGTAATAGATGCCTTAGCTTCAAATAATATTTCAAGGCTTTTAAAAACAATTCAAATATGTGATACTGGAATTGTGCCTGGATCAGGTGTTGAAAATAAAAGGAAAGAAATAAGTAAAGATACAATGGGAGTCAAAGTCATTGCAATTGGTGTTCCAACAGTCGTAGAAGCAGCTACAATAGTAGCAAATAGTTTTGATATATTAATAGAAAATTTTAACGAATTTGATTTTTTAAAAGATTCAACCTATGAAGATAAATATAGGTTAATAAGAACAGTTTTAGAACCATGTAAATATAATTTAGCAGTTATGCCGAAAGAAATAGACGATTTAGTAGATAATATGAAGGAAATTATATCAAAAGGAATAAATAACGCATTAAAATTAATTTAATTTGCACAAATTAAAGATATAGTATATAATATTTATATATAAAAAATAAAATCCAAATTAAGAAAGGGGTATAGTGATGAATCGGAAAACAGTAGCGAAAATAATAGGTGCAATATTATGTATGGTAGCTTTATTTGTAGCCTTATATGTTGGAGGATGGTTAATGCTAGTTAAAGGGTGTATAGAAGTGTTAAAACATACTTCTATATACAAAGTAATATGGGGTATAATTAAAGTTTTTCTAGGTTTTCCAATTATAGAATATTATGCCAGTATTGTACTAATACTTGGACGTTCATTCATCAATTACAATGAGGAAATTAATTAATACTTATTTTGGTAAAAACAAGGAAGTATAAACACTTCCTTGTTTTTCATAAATAGAGAGAATTATGCAGACTATAGTAGTGCTAAATTTATAAAACATAAGATAAATAGATGAAGAGGATAAAAAATATAAAAGAAATATTTCATAGAAGGTCCCTTTTTATTATTATAAAAAAACATAAATATAATAGGTAGAAAAGTAAATAATATAAGAGGTATCACCCAGTTGGCAGACAAAACTCCAAAAAAGTTTGAATATCTATATATGCAAAGTAAAAGAAAACCAAAAGTAAATATGAAATATTTTAGAGTAGTATTGTTATTTAATATATTTGCATGTTTGAACTTTGGATAAAATAGATAAATAAATAAAATTAAAAATACACCCCAACCACCATAATCAACATTAGATAATTCAGCTAATACAATTACAAAGATAATGCTTAACCATTTTGCAAATTTATTAGAAATTTTATTATAAGCCAATAAAGCTAAAAGTCCTAATAATAGAGAAAAAAAGATATTTAGTGATAAAATGCTACTGTTAGAAAGAATGGAAGGAAGCATGGAAATTATAGCTTCGAGAGTTAATGAAGAAGTATCATAATTCATTATAAACATTAAACCCATAAAAGGAAGCTGAGAAATTAAGGCAAAAATTAAAAGTCTTGTAGCATAATTTTTTATATTTTTAGTATTAATAAAACCAACAACTAATTGAAAAGCAAAGATAGGAAATGCAATCCTACCGATTACATTTAAAATAGATAATTGACCAATAATAGCATCACTAAAATGGTCACAAAACATACATATTATTGCAATTAACTTTAAAACAAAACTAGACATAGTATTTTCCCTTCATTTTATTTAAAATATTCAGTAAATGGTAACTTCTCTAAAGATATTTGTAAATTATTTAAGTAGTTCAATATATCAGCATCAGTTTTAAAATTAAATTTTATGCTATAGCTACATAGTAACTGATGATAACATTTGTATTTTTTATTTATTTTATAAGATCC
Source organism: uncultured Clostridia bacterium (assembly GCA_947631315.1). Taxonomy (GTDB): domain Bacteria; phylum Bacillota; class Clostridia; order TANB77; family CAG-508; genus CAG-793. Next base: position 4,520 of record CANRLA010000083.1, read on the forward strand.
ATATTTTCCATCTCCTAAAATAGGTAACGAAGAGTGAGCAAGATGAGCTCTAATTTGATGAGTTTTTCCAGTATGTAAAGAAACATCTAAAAGAGAAAGATTTTCTTGCTTATTATAATCAATTAATGTATACGATGTTTCAATTTTTGAATAATATTTTTTAGGTTCATCTGATATATAAACAAGAGACTTTTTGCTATCTTTAAAAAGGTAGGAAGTAAGAAAACAACTATTTTTTCCCATGCCATAACAACAAGCGATATAATGTTTTTCAATCTCCATTTTTTTGAATTTCTCTAAAAGTATTTCTAAGCTTTTTTTATTCTTAGCATATAGAACTAATCCTGTTGTATTTCTGTCAATTCTGTGACAAGGTTCTAAAAAATTATATTTATCCTTCATAATGGAGGTTAAAGAATAATCTCCTACAACTTCCAAATTATCAGGCTTATTAAAGACAACTATATTTTCATCTTCATAAATAATAAGAATGTCAATTGATTTTTTAGTTCCTGTTAGATTGTCATCGGAAATATAAATTTCAAGTATATCATTGAAGTGTAAAGTAATATTAGAATTAATTCTTTTACCATTTAGTTTAATATCTTTTTTTCTTAAAGCTTTATATAAATTATTGACACTTAGATTAGGAAAAACATGAGTAAGATAAACACTTATTTTTTTACCATCATTATTGCTATCTACGACTAACTTTTTCATAAAAAAATTCATTCCTTTCTCGCTTCGCTCGAAGGCACACATAGGAATGAAAACCTTGAGTTCGAAGCATATTTTTTAT
>CANRLA010000084.1 GCA_947631315.1 uncultured Clostridia bacterium
AAAAAGTTAGGAATTCCTGATTCTATAATTGATAGGGCTGCTTCTTTGATAAATAAACCTGACACTGATATTGAGACTTTGATGAAAGACATTTACAATGATAGGTTAGAAATAGAAAAGGAGAAAATTGAAGCTCAAAAAAATCTTTCTCAAATTGAACTTTTGAGGAAGTCTTTAGAAACTGAAAGCAATGAAAAGTTAATAAAAGAGCAACAAAAAATTGAAGATGCTAAACGCGAAGCAAAAGAAATTTTGTTAGATGCTAAAAAACAAGCAAGTGAAGCTATCAGATCTTTAGAACATGTTAACGATGTAAAAAAGGCTAATTCTATTAGAAATAATTTAAATACTAAAATAAATAATATTGAAGTTAATGGTATTGATTTAAGTGTACTTCTTAAATTAAATAATCAATACGATAATCATATTGAAAATAAAAATAGTGGAAAAGTTCATATTAAAAATAATAAATCTCAATCTGCTTCTACTGAAATTAATCTTATTGGTGAAACTGTTGCAACTGCGGTTGAAGAATTAGATAAATATTTGGATAACTGTAAAATGGCAGGTCTTCATCAAGTTAGAGTTGTTCATGGCAAAGGTACTGGTAAACTCAGAGAGGGAATTCATAAATATTTAAAGAAGTCAAAATATGTTGAGTCTTTTAACATAGCAGGATATGGTGAAGGAGATTTTGGCGTTACTATTGTAAATTTGAAAATATAAAAACAAATATCTAGTGTATTTAATTACATTAGGTATTTGTTTTTTATAAATTCTTTTTTATTTTTTACTATCTATAATATATTTATGAAATGCCGTCGTTTTATTAAAATTCTCTTTTATCTCTTCATCCGTTAAAGCTTTATTATATATTCTCGTTGCATAACATATTCCTTTTAAGTATGACCAGTTTCCACTTCTAGATATTGTACTCCTACCGAGCTCTAAATAATTTAATTGTTTTACATTTTCGACAAACTCATCATAATATTCCTTAGAAAGCCAACCCGCGGTCATCTCTAAGCTCCCATTCTCTCTACTTCCATCATACATATATATTTTTTGAGTTATATCATTTTCGTTTCTAACTTCATTCGGATTAAAACTTAACACAAAATAAACGTCATTATCAAACAACTCATCTCCCGCAGGTGCATTCTGATTCCATGGCGATTGCATATTGTCTTCGTCCACTATCCATTCACCCCATTGCTTCGATATATCCCCAATTTTAGCTAAATTATATTGAATATTCTTTTTATCAAAACGAATCCCAACTCTCACTGAACATTGATCATCATGATTTCCATTCCAAAAACTAAATAATCCTGTAAAGCCTTCACTGTCTGAAACAGTTTGTACATTACCTAATATTTTTCCATAAAATTCAAATGATAATCCTTTTGTAAAATCATATTCACCATCACTCTTTATTTCTATATAGTTATTTCCATTAAATTTAAATGCATTTGTTGATTCATCTATATAATCACTTATATTTTTGGATATTTGTCTATCATATCCAGTATTATCCTCTGTGACATTTTTATTTTTTTGTTCTTCATATGCTTGTTTCCTTTTTTCTGTTGTGTTATATGTCTCATCATTATAATAATAAAGTGTTGCATTATCTCCCCATGATTTTTCATCTAATCCTACATTCGCTGAATCTAAATTAAATATTATTCCATCTGTTACTGCTATTGTTGAATTATAATCAAAATGATTATATTGTCCATCGACTAAATTTATTATTTCTCCTGTTTCATAATTTATTACAAAAGCATTTTTCGCTGTTCCTAATCCTTCTATTTCTTGCCCCTTCTCTATATAGTACCATCCTGTTCCATATGTTTTATTAGTACTTTTTTCTACTATTATGTCCCATGTACTACTATTGTCCAAACTTCTATCTACTAATTTTTTGCCTAATTTAGGACTTTCATCTTCTTTATTTTCACCTAATTTATAAGACATAATTGACATTTCTAATGCTTCTCTTTCTGCTTCTGTTTGGTATTTTTTTGCTGCTTCCTTTGTTTTACTAAATAGCCCTCCATCTGATAATGCTATATTTAACGTTACTCCTGACAAAATTAATAAGATTACTATTGTTACTACTAGCGCTATTAATGTTATTCCTCTCTCTTGCCATTTTTGTTTTTTAGCTATCTTTTTAAACTTTAAATTCTCATCTTTATTATCTAATGTTTTTCTTTTTTCTCTCATTTGTTTACTTGTCCTTTCTTTTTCACTTTATGTTAATTTTTATTAAGTAATAAGCTTAATAAAAAAACAATAAATCTGTAATTTCTGTTATATCAATAACTTTACAAGATTTACTGTTTTTAATTTTATAAATTTGTGATTAAAATTTAATATTCAAAAAGTTGTAAAAATATTATCAATATGATATATTGATATCATATAAGTTTTTTATTAAGCTTATTACTTAATTATAGATTATATTTTATTAAAAAAATTTTTGTCTTTATTTCATTTTTATACTTAAACACTCTTAATCTTGAGTATCACACCCATTATACTCATCTCCTCTCATCGTTCAGAGCTGCTTTAAATATAAAAGTGGACGGAAACCGACAAAGTCATAGACTCCGTTGTAATTAACATAGCTGCAGCGTCGAGCTGCGTAAGAAGTATCGTCGTAATTACCACCACCTCGATAAACATAAGGACCCATAAGACTGCTTCGCGGACACGAAGAATATTCTGTCGTCCATTCACAAAGATTCCCTGCCATATCAAAAATATGACACTTCTCATCACTTGTCGTTCCTGTATTTTTCAAATCACCATTTCCATCTTTTTGATTTGCATAATTTTTATTTTCCCCTTTCATTGCTTGAATATATACCATCGCTGTATCCCATGCATAACTATTAACTAAATCACTTTCTATATAGTCTGATTCAACATCTCCTTCACTATACATATTTTGACTAGCCTTTGATGCATCTTCCTGTGTTATAAAATTCCATAACATCCCCGGAATCTTATTCTCTCGACTCGTGCTATTACTCGTAGAAGGTTTTGTATATGGCTTATAATCATCTACGCCACTTCCACTTTTATAACTTGCTTCATATCTTGCTATATAATATCCATGATTATCTTCTACACTTTGTATAAATTCTCCTAAATTCTTTGCTCTTTCTCCTCCATTTGTTCTGTCAGTAACTATAGATTCATTATAATACGTTTCAATTGGTATGTCTGTTTTTTGATTATTTCCATTTTGTTTCAATGTTGGTGTTCCATTCTGCGTATCAAAAGTATACCTTCCTAGTGTTATTTCTACTGTTTTTCCTTCTTCTACTTTAACTAAATTATCTTCACCATCAGAACTAGCTGGATTTTTACCTCCATCTACATTACTTACTGGTATCCATACAAATTGATTTCCTTTAGTATCTTCTACTACTATTCCGTCCTTTACTGTTGTTCCTGAATCTGATGATATTTTAAATTCTCCTGGTATTACTACTTTATTTCCATTTTCATCTGTTACTGTTTCTGTTTTTTCAAATTTACCTTTTGCTTTTGCTTCATCTATTGGTATTGGTGTTGGGGTTCCTTCTGATGGTGTTGGTTTACTTGGTGTTGGATTTCCACTTCCATACTTGTCTAGTTCTTTTTCTATATCTGTTATTAATCCTTCTTCATTCGTTTGGGCTTGTTTATAATCATCTGCTGCTTTCTTCGTTTTACTAAATAATCCACCATCTGATAATGCTATACTTAGTGTTACTCCTGATAAAATTAACAGAATTATTATTGTTACTACTAGCGCTATTAATGTTATTCCTCTCTCTTGCCATTTTTGTTTTTTAGCTATCTTTTTAAACTTTAAATTCTCATCTTTATTATCTAATGTTTTTCTTTTTTCTCTCATTTGTATATTTTCCTCGCTTTCTATTTTATGTTAATTTTTATTAAGTTAAAAACTTAATAAAAAAGTAATAATCCTACTAAGCTTTATTTTACGCTTATTTTTAGAGATTATTACTTTTTATTTTTTATAAAAATGTAATATTAATTTATTTTAATTTTATTGCACAAATATTATGGTTATGCTATATTTTTATTATAATATTTTTTATTAAGTTTTTAAATTAATAAAATTTTCTTTCAAAAAAATTAGGAGAATACAAATCCCCCAATTTTTGTTTTTTATTTAATTAAACTAATTTTAATATAACAGTTTCAGCACCGTCACCTCTACGAGTACCTTTCTTAATTATTTGTGTATATCCTCCAACTCTTGATGTATATCTTGGAGCTATTACATTAAATAATTTATCCGTTAAATCAATTTTATTTCCTTCGCTGTCTTTTACTTTATTTAATTTTGTCATCATTTTTCTTCTAGCATTAAGTCTTGATGGTTTATCTTTTTGTCTTTTTTCTGTTTTTTCTTCTTTAACAACTTTTAAGAATTCTTTACCATTTTTGCTTTTTACTAATTCTGTTTCTTTATTTCCTTTGCTATCTAATTTTGCCTTAATAACTTTTGCGTCAACTTCTTCAAAGTTATCTTTTTCTTTTACAGCAAGTGAAATTAAGCTATCAGCTATTGCTTTTACTTCTTTTGCTCTAGCTTCTGTTGTTTCTATTTTTTCGTGTAAAATTAAATCTGTTGTTAAGCCTTTTAGCATTGCTAATCTTATATCAGTTGTTCTTCCTAACTTTCTATTTGGCACTTTTTTCACCTTCCTTTTTAGAATTTTATTGGTAATTAAAATATTAAACTTGGATTCTTAATTAAAAACTTTTTAGAAAATTATTCTTCTTCTTTCATTAGGTCTAAATCTAAATTATGTAATTTTTCAATTACTTCATCTAATGATTTCTTTCCAAGATTCTTAACTTTCATCATATCATTTTCTGTTTTCTTTGTTAAATCTCCTACTGTTGATATTCCTGATCTCTTTAAACAGTTAAATGATCTTACAGATAATTCTAGTTCTTCTATAGGAGTTTCTAAAATTTTCTCTTTTTGTTCTTCTTCTTTTTCAACCATTATTTGAGTATTTTTTGCAGTTTCTGATAAATCAACAAATAATTTTAAATGTTCTGTTAGAACTTTAGCAGCTAAGCTTAATGCTTCATATGGCTCTAAGCTACCGTCTGTCCATAATTCAATTGTTAATTTATCATAATCAACCATTTGACCAACTCTAGTATTCTCTACATTATAATTAACTTTTCTTAC
>CANRLA010000085.1 GCA_947631315.1 uncultured Clostridia bacterium
GAAGGGAAGCCATCAGATAAAGCGGTATTAGTATCAAGAGCAATAGATAGACCAATAAGACCTTTATTTCCACATGATTTTAGAAATGATGTATGTGTAACAAACACAGTTTTATCAGTAGATCAAGACTATAGCCCTGAAGTATGTGCTAATATAGGAACATCTGCAGCTCTATCAATATCAGATATTCCTTGGGCAGGACCTACTGCTGCAGTTCAAGTAGGATATGTAGATAATAAAATAGTAATTAATCCAACTGAGGAAGAATTTAAAAGAAGTAGATTACGCCTAACAGTTGCAGGAACAGAAACTAAAATAACAATGATTGAAGCAGGAGCAGATGAAATACCAAACGAAACAATGCTTGAAGCAATAAAAGAAGCACATAAAGAAATTATAAAAATTTGTAAATTTATTTCTTCAATAAAAGATGAAATAGGAAAACCAAAATTTGAATATAAATCATTCTCAATTACACCTGAATTTTATGATGCAGTTGTAGAAAAATTTCAAGATGCAATGTATGAAGCTGTTCAAAACAGTGACAAAGAAGTAAGAAATGATAATGTTGACAAAGTTGCTGAAAAAATCAAGAATCTAGCAATAGAAATGTATGGAGAAAATGCAGAAGAAGAACACGCTTTTGATATAGCTACATCAGTTCATGATTTAGAAAAAGCTTGTGTAAGAAAGATGATATTAACTGAAAATAAGAGACCTGATGGTAGAGGAATAGAAGATATTAGACCACTTAATGCAGAAGTAGGTTTACTTCCAAGAGTTCATGGAAGTGGACTATTCTCAAGAGGACAAACTCAAGTTTTAACAATAGCAACATTAGGAACTAAAAAAGACGAACAAGAGTTAGATGGAATTGACTCTGAAACTTCAAAGAGATATATGCACCAATACAATTTCCCATCATATAGTGTAGGAGAAGCAAGACCATCAAAAGGACCTGGAAGAAGAGAAATAGGTCACGGAGCCTTAGCTGAAAGAGCATTAGTTCCAGTAATACCTAGTGAAGATGAATTTCCATATACAATTAGATTAGTATCAGAAGTATTAGAGTCAAATGGTTCAACTTCTCAAGCAAGTATATGTGGAAGTACATTAGCACTTATGGATGCAGGTGTTCCAATTAAAAAGCCAGTTGCAGGCATATCAACAGGACTTATTACAAACCCTGATGACCCTGAAAACTATATTGTATTAACAGATATACAAGATATAGAAGACTTCTTTGGTGATATGGACTTTAAAGTAGGTGGAACAAAAGATGGAATTACTGCAATTCAAGTAGATATAAAAATTGATGGATTAACTTATGATATAATTGAAAAAGCGTTTGAAAAAACTCAAAAAGCAAGAAGTTATATAATAGATGAAATTATATTAAAAGCAATACCAAGTCCAAGAGAAGATGTTTCTAAGTATGCACCAAAGATTATTCAAACAATGATTCCAGTTGAAAAAATAAAAGATGTTATTGGTTCAGGTGGAAAAATGATTAACAAAATAATCGAAGAAAATAATGTAAAAATTGACATCGAAGAAGATGGACGAGTTTCAATCTATGCAGAAGATATAGAAAATGCAAAAGCAGCATTCAAAACTATAGAATCAATAACAAGAGATATAGAAGTAGGAAATATATATAGTGGAGTTGTTTCAAGAATTGCTACATTTGGTGCATTTGTAGATTTAGGCGGAGGAAAAGAAGGACTTCTTCACATATCAAAGATATCTAATAAAAGAGTTGACAAAGTCGAAGATGTTTTATCTATAGGCGATGAAGTTACAGTAAAAGTTAGCGAAATAGATAATCAAGGAAGAATAAATCTTAATATGAAAGATTTAGAAACAAGATAATTAGCTACAAAAAAGTGAATTGTAGTTAAAAATATTTATTATAAAATAAATAAACATTCTCTAGTAAACTAGAAGTAAATTTTAATTGTTAGAAAAAGATAACAAGAAGTATTTACTTGAAATAAGCTGGAGAATGTTTTTTATAATAATCAAATTAATATAGAAAAATTTAAATATATTGCAAAAAAATGTTAAAAATAAAAATGATTGACAGATAACTTTAATGGGTATAAAATAACTTTAAAATTAAGGGATGTAAAAATGGATTATTTAATAAAAATAGAGAATAAAAAGTTAAATAAAAAACGAGTAGCTTTATTAATAATAATTATAGTATTAATTATTGTTTTTTGTATTGCTTTATTTTTATGTTTAAAAAATAATAAAAGAAACAAAAAAGAATCAAAATTATCTGATAATATAGACAATTTGGTACAAATTGAAAACATAGTAGAAGAAAATATAATAGAAAAAAATGTAGCAGAAGAACAAAAATATAATTTTGAACCCTTAAATGTTGAAGAATTTGAAAGATTTGATAGTATCTATAAAGCAAGTGATCCCAAAAGGGTATTTTTAACATTTGATGATGGACCAACAGAGCAAGTTACACCATATATTTTAAACTTGCTAAAAAACGAAGATATAAAAGCATCATTTTTTGTATTGGGAAATAGAGTTGATTCAAATCCTGAATTAGTAAAAAGGGAATATGAAGAAGGTCATTTTATAGGAAACCATGGATATACTCATAAATATAGTTCAATTTATGCAAGTGCTGACACAGTAATGGAAGAATATTATAGAACAAATCAATCAATAAGAGACGCTATAGGGAATCAAGAATATAATTCATTAGTATTTAGATTTCCAGGAGGCTCAGTAGGGCGGATATTATGATTCATTAAAAAAGGCAACAAAACAAGTATTAAGAGAAAAGGGAATAGCTAGTGTAGATTGGAATGCACTTATAGGAGATTCAGAAGGTTTAAATACAAAAGAAAAATTATTAAATAGATTTTATGAAACAGTGCAAAACCAACATAGCGTAGTATTACTTATGCATGATGCAGCTGACAAAATTTTAACTTATGATGTTTTACCTGATATAATATCATATTTTAGAGAAAATGGATATGAATTTAGAAGTTTGTATGATGTAATTTTAAGAGAAAATTAGTAACATCATAAATAAAAATTATAAAGAAAAAGAGAGAAAATATAAAACTAAGAAGTAATATAAAGTAAAAAATGGTGGATATAAAACTAGAAAGTGTGAATACATTGAATAAAAATAAAATTGGGATATTTGACTCAGGAATTGGAGGAGTTACAGTCTTAAAAGAAATAGTAAAATTATTACCAAATGAAGAATATATATACTATAGTGATTCCAAAAATAATCCTTATGGAGATAAAAAAGATGATGAAATAAAATTAATATGTGAAAAAATTACAAATCATCTTTTAGAAAAAAATTGTAAAATTATTGTAATTGCGTGTAATACAGCAAGTGCAAAATGCGCAAATTATTTAAGAGAAAAATATAGGGATATTATGTTTGTAGCAATTGAACCAGCTTATAAAATGGTTTATGATTATGCTTATGAAAATCCTACCTTGGTAATGGCAACTAAAGGAACAATTGAAAGTGAAAGATTTAATTTGTTGCTAAAAAAATATGATAATCATAAGACTTATTTACTTCCATGTGTGGGACTTGCTAACCTTATAGAAGAAGGGGATAATGAAAAAATCGTTTCTTATTTACAAGAGAATCTAAGAAAGTATAAAGGAAATGTTAAAAATGTTGTGCTTGGTTGTACACATTATCCATTAGTGCAAAGCCAAATAAGGGATGTATTAGGAGAAGTTACATTTTTTAATCGGTGCGTATAAAGTTGCAATTCACTTAAAAGATGTTTTAAAAGAAAATGGCTTGTTAGATGAAACAGTAAAAACAAATATTAAAATAGAATTTGAAGATTCACAAAATTCAAAAGATAAAGAAAAAAGATTTTATGATATACTTAAATCTATCTATTTTACACATTAATAAAAAGTCCTTTTTCTATGGCGAAAATTTTCCTCTCACTTTTAGATAAAAAAATAATTTGATTAATCAACTGTTGCTATGATATAATTTTATTGTACTAGGTAGTATTTCAGTATGAAATGGAGGTATATTTATGAAATTAAATTCCAAAGAACTTTTAAGTTATCAACAATTTTGGAAAGAGAGTAATAATCTATCTCAACAACATCAAAATGGTCTTATTAACTTATCTAATAAATTGCTAGAACGGGCAAAAGATTATGATGGAGAAATAGATAATATTACTCTTTTGTATCCAGAAGACTGCTCTGATTTCAGCGTATTTACAGACTTTGCATCTATAATGCAGGCATATGTTACTGTAAGGAATGAAGGTGGGGCTAAATTAACAGGTTGGTTTCTTAATCGCGAAGTTGATGTGGAATGAACCTCTAAACCGGCAAGCTTATTGCCGGTTATCTTTAAGTGCGACGATTTTACTTATTGGAGCCGACGTCGTAGTTATCTACAACTTTTTCTCTCACTCAACGATTGATACAAATATCAATCAATTTATTAAAGTATATCATATTTTTAATAAATTACAATACAAATAACTAAAAAATTCAAACTAAAAATAAGTTTTTAAAATACAAACAAAGGAGATGTTTTTAATACAACATCTCCTTTGATAGTGTTTAGAATTTCTTCATTTCATTCTTTTTCTAGCCCACTCAAGTCGTTCAGTAGCTTCTTTCTTTTCATCTTCGCTTAATTCACGACCAAGTTTTGGGCAGTAGAGAGGTTTGCGAATATTAGTATATTCGCTAGGTCTTTCAAGAGAACCTGCAATCACACCATTGACCTCAAGGCAGACAGCTTTCATGTCATTATCTCTGAACCAGTCAAATGGGTCAGGATCAGGTAATAGCCGAAAAGCACTACACTGATCGCAGTACTCGCTACCACCTACACCTTGAGTAGAATAAGACAACTTCCCATCACTATCAACGGCAACGACAGAGATACCAGACTCCTCAAATTTCTTAATTTCGTGAAGATTCTTTTCACTTAACATTGTTTTTCCTCCTAACAATTGTTTTTCGAGAATTTAACAACTTGCTATTCTTATTATAGTTCGTATAGCTACGAATGATATAGCTAGTATATCATATTATTATGTAAATTTCAACGGTTTCGGCAAAAAATAATTTTTTCGTGAAGTGAAAATTTAAATTCCAGTTTTAAAATAGGAAAAAGGAATTTAGTCTTACACCCAATTCCAGTTGAATTT
>CANRLA010000086.1 GCA_947631315.1 uncultured Clostridia bacterium
GTTTTAGAAGCGTTGCTAAACAGAAGAAAATGACAAGTGCTTCTATTATCATAATGTGTGCTACGATGTTCATATTTGGTGCATTTTATCTTATAGGTGAAAATATAAATTTCATTATGAGACAAGTTGAAAGTCAACAAGGAATGAGAGTAGTTATTGATGAAAATGCAACTGAAGATGAAATCGAAAATATGAAAAGTGAGATTAGGAAGATAGAAGGAGTCAATCAAGTAACTTTCTACTCCAAAGAAGATGCACTTTCAGCAGTAAAAGAACAATTAGGAGACCAAAAAGATATAATAGCAGGTTATGATGTTGACAATCCTTTTCCAGATTCATATTTTGTAACGTTAACGGATTTAACATTAAATAATATTGTGCAAGAGCAAATATTGAAAATAGAAGGAGTATCTGAAATTACAGCAAGTAATGATACTATATCTTCACTTGCAACTGTAGCTAAAGGAATACAAATGGCAACGTTTGGATTACTTATAATTTTAATAATAATATCAGTATTTATAATTTCTTATACAATTAAACTTACTGTATATGCAAGAAGAAGAGAAATTTCAATTATGAAATATGTTGGAGCAACAAATGGATTTATTAGAGGACCATTTGTAGTAGAAGGTATAATAATAGGTCTAGTATCAGCACTTATAACTTTAGCAATAGTTGCACTTGCATATAACTCAGTTATAAATGGAATCTTATCATCATCAGTAATCCAAATGATGGGAATTACACTATATAATTTCTCAGATATATTTGTAAGATTATTGAGTGTATATATTATATTAGGTACAGGTATAGGTATTTTAGGAAGTATAATTTCTATGAGAAAATACTTGAAAGTATAAAAAAATATGAAAATATTTAAAAGTATAAAAAACATATTTAAGATAAAGATTAAACGAATTATTCAAATTTTGGAGGATACTTATGAAAAACAAGATAATTTTATCTTTGGGAATAATTATATTGTTACTAAGTACATATTTAGTTAATTCTTGTTTAGCAATTACTCAATCAGATATAGATTCATTAAGACAACAGCAAGAACAAGCCCAAAGAGAAAAAGAAGAAATTGCACAACAAAAAGAAACAGAAAAAAATGAACTAGAAAGTATTAATGAACAATTAAATAAAGTAAATAATGAGATAATGGAATTAGAAGGAAAAATAGCATCATTAAATATTTCTATTTCAGAGAAAGAAACGCAAATTGAAGAAAAAGAGAAAGAACTACAAGAAAAACAAGAACTACTAAAAACAAGATTAGTTGCAATGTATAAAAATGGAAACCTAAGTTATTTAGATGTTCTCTTAGGTTCATCAAATTATATGGATATGCTTGCATCTATTGATGCATTAGAAAGAATAGCGGATGCCGATAATAAATTGATAGTTAAAATAAAAGAAGAAAAAGCAGAATTAGAACAAATAAAGAAACAACTAGAAGACGAAAAAATAGAAGTAGATGCTGCAAAAGCTCAAAAGAAAGCAAAAAATGTTGAACTAACAACTCTTCAAGAACAGAAAGAATCAAAAATAGCTTCATTAACAGAAGAAGAAAAACAAAAAGAAAAAAAGATTTCTGAATTTCAAGCAGCTATTAGACAAGGTGAAGCAGAAATACAAGCAGAAATAGAAAGAAATAGAAACAAAAATAATGGACATAGTAATGTTACGGGAAGTATAGATAATTCTCAAGGCTCATTAGGATGGCCATTACCTAAACAATATGCTAGATATTCTTACATAACATCATATTTTGGACCTAGAAAACAACCTACAGCAGGGGCTTCAACAAATCATGGAGCAATAGACATTGGAGTATCATATCAACCTCTATATGCTGCAGAATCAGGACTTGTTGTTACAGCTGGAGTAGTATCAGGGTATGGAAACTTTATTATGATATGGCATAACCAAAGAGGACAATTATATACAGCTTATGGACATTTATCACAAATTTTAGTTTCAGCTGGACAAACAGTAAATAGAGGACAACAAATTGGAGTTACTGGAAATACAGGTATTACAACAGGACCGCATTTACATTTTGAAGTAAGAGTTGGTGGAAGTAGTTCAGGTTGTAGAACAGACCCACTAAACTATGTTGTAATTAGTTAAAATGTATAAAAGGAAAAAATAAAGGGCACAAAATATATTAGTGCCCTTTAAGTTAGAATTAATTTTTAAAAATTGAATAAATTAAAATATAGTAAAAAATATAAAACTCGATAAATAATTAAAAATCTCTAAAGAAAGGAGTTTCGTATAATGTTATTTGTTCATTATACGAGTAGAATAAATGGAAAAAATTAGGCTGAAGAATAAGACAGATAAAACCATAAGTATTGTTTTGATGTTATTAATTATTTTCATTTTTATTAATTCTACTTATGCAGATGAAAATAACAACATAACACAAGCAAATGAAATTATAGATAATGAAACATCTAATATTATAAGTAATGAAACTTCAAATAGTAAAATATTATCTTTTAAAGAACAACAAGAACAAGTAAAAGAAAATTTAAATATTGCTAAAGAAAAGCTAGAATTTGTAGAAGATGAATTATCAATTACTCTATTGCAAATACAAAATTTAGAACAAAGAATTTCCGAAGAACAAGTAAAACTTGATGAAATCAATGCAAACTATAGTGAGGTTCAAAGAAAAGTGAATGAAACTCAGGCCAAACTCGATGTTATACAAGAAGAATATGACAAAAAAGATCAAATGCTTAGAAAAAGGTTAGTTGCACTTTATAAAAGTGGAAGTATGACATATTTAGATGTATTATTTAATTCTAAAAATGTTATCGATTTTGTATCTAGGTATTATGTTATAAAGAGAATAGCAGAATATGATTCAAAATCATTAATAGAAATTGAAAAACAAAAGAAAGAGGTGGAAAAGACCTCAAAAGAACTAAATGAGCAGAAAGCAAATATGAAAATAGTTAAAGCACAAGCAGAAGAACAAACTGTTGTATTAACTAATACTAAAACTATAGTAGAAAATCACAAATTAAGCCTAACAGACAGTGAAATGCAATTAAAATCAGAAATAGATGCATATCTAAAACAACAAGAAGAATTGGAAAATTTAATACAATATGCCATAATGGGTTCTACTTATGAATTGCAGTATAGTGGAGGAGTAATGATTTGGCCTACACTAACTACATCATATATAACATCATCGTTTGGAACAAGACTTCATCCAATACAAGGAATAATTAAAAATCATGATGGAATAGATATAGGAGGAAATATGGGCGACCCAGTCTATGCAGCAGGAGATGGTATTATAATATATTCTGATTATAACAATGGTGGATATGGAAATATGGTTATGATAGACCATGGATTAAATGAAGAAGGCATTAAAATCGTAACATTATATGGACATGGAAGCAAATTATTAAAAACTATAGGAGATACTGTAAAACAGGGAGATATAATAATGGAAGTAGGCTCTACTGGAAACTCAACTGGACCTCATGTACATTTTGAAGTAAGAGAAAATGGATTAGCAGTTGACCCAAAGAAATATTTATCAAATGAGTAAAATATAAAAATTTTTAAATTAAGGTTTATAGGTAGCCTTATAAAAACCTAAATATAAGGAACAAGGAGAGTATGAAAAATCATACATAAAACAATGAAGAAAAAACAAAATTTTAGGATTTTTATGACAATTATAATTACAGCAATTGTAACTTTCTCAATTACTATGTTATGGGTATATGGTGGCACAGGCAGCATAAATTCGTCATCAGTATTAGGAAATGCTTTTAAATCAGATAAGCTTTCTACAAAATTAGAATTAATAAAAGAAAAAATAGATTCTGAATATCTAGGAGAAGTAGATGAAAACAACTTAATGGAATGGGCAATAAAAGGATATGTTGCAGGATTAGGAGATAAATATAGCGAATATTATACACCTGAAGAAATGGAAGAGTATTATTCAGATACAATTGGAGAATATGTTGGAATAGGAGTATATATAACGCTAGATAAAGAAAAAAATGAAATAGTTGTATATGATACAATAAAAAATTCACCTGCAAGAGAGATAGGTTTGAAAGCAGGAGATATATTAAAAGAAATAGATGGAGTACAATATAATGGTGATAATTATGAAACAATTACAGATAAAATAAAGGGAAAAGCAGGAACAAAAGTTAAGATAAAAGTTTTAAGAACAGATGAAAATAATAAAGAGCAGGTATTAGAATTTGAAATAGAAAGAAAAAACATAGAAATAGTAAGAGTAAGTTCACAAATGCTAGAAGGAAATATAGGGTATATAAATATTTCAAGTTTCGATGGAAATAAAGTTTCTGATCAATTTGAATCAGAGTATGATAAATTAGTTTCACAAGGTGCAAAATCATTAATAATAGACATCAGGTCAAATAGTGGAGGAATAGTTGACGAAGCTGTAGAAATAGCTGATTTATTTACAAATAAAAATGAAGTCTTACTAATAGAAAGTGACAAAAATGGTAAAGAAATAGAAACAAGATCAAAAAGGGATAAAAAAATAACAATGAATTGTGCTCTTCTTGTAGATGAAAATTCAGCTAGTGCATCAGAAATATTTGCAGGAATAATTAAAGACTTAGTGGACAATGTAAAAATAATAGGAAATACAACTTATGGTAAAGGAATAATACAAGCATTGTATCAGTTGAATGACAAAAGTGGATTAAAAATAACAATTGAACAATATTTTACGCCAAAACATAATGCAATAAATGAAAAAGGAATTGAACCTGATATAATTGTAGATGATTATAAATATACAGGGGAGTTGGACTTAAAAAATGATACACAATTAAAGAAGGCAATAGAAGTAGTAAAAAATTAGATTAAATCGTATAAGAAAATTATGTATGTAAATATACAAAAATCAAAAAGTATTAATTCAAAAATAAAAGATAAAATTGAATTAATACTTTTTCAATACTTAACGATTTAAGACTTATTAAAAATTTTTTAGCTTTATTTGAAAAATATTTCAAAATATAGTTGACAATTTAAAAATAATTTAGTATACTTAGGAAGTCAAAGATAAATGGTCGCTTAGCTCAGCTGGTAGAGCATCTGCCTTACAAGCAGGGGGTCATAGGTTCGAGCCCTATAGCG
>CANRLA010000087.1 GCA_947631315.1 uncultured Clostridia bacterium
TATAATAGATCAGTACTTCAGAAAACCTACGGGACTGAAGTCGGAAATGGATTGTACCTCGGGGAGCCTAAGGGTCCGAGGTCTTTTTTTATCATACAGGAGGAAAATATTGGAAAAAACATTTAAAACAATAGATGAACAAATAGAATTATTACAAAATAAAAATTTATACATTGAAGACAAAGAAATTGCAAAAGAAATATTATTAAAGAACAACTATTACTATTTAATCAATGGGTATAAAGATTTATTTTTAAATAAAAACAGTAAAACAGAATCATTTCATAACGGAACAACTTTAGAAGAAGTTTATAGTTTATATGAATTTGACAGAAAAATAAAAATTATATTTTTAGAATATATATTATTAATTGAAAGAAAAATTGATACTTATATAGCCTATGAATTCTCAAAAAATTATGGTCATAAAAATTATTTAATTCTAGAAAATTTTAATAATATCAGAAAAAACAAAGAATTAATTAATAAGTTTTTAAATGATATTAATAGTGAAATTTCCCATCAGTACAAAAATTCAAATAAAATGATTACTCATTATTTAGATACATATAAATATATACCTCTATGGGTATTAATGAGAATATTATCTTTTGGAAAAGTTTCAAAATTTTATAGTTTTATGAAGCAAAAGGAACAAAACATTATAGCTAAAAAGTTCAATATTAGAAGTGAAACTTTGAAAACATATCTAATGAATTTAGGTAATGTACGAAATATATGCGCTCATGATGAAAAACTATATGATATTATATTAACTAAAAGAATAGGTATTACAGAATATCATAGAAAAATGAAACTAATAGATGAAAAAGTGAAAATGGTTTATGCTACAAGAGATTTATTTTCAATAGTTATTGCTTTGAAATTATTATTGGAAGAGGAACAATTTAGAGAATTTTATACTAAAATAATAAAAAGTATTAATATGTTAGAAAAAGAATTAAAAACAATATCGATTGATAATGTTTTATATAAAATGGGATTTCCTAAAAATTATAAAAAACTGATAAAAATGTAATGAAAAAAATGAAAAAATTTTTTTAATACTATTGCATTTTATAAAAATAGGTAGTATAATAATAAAAGTCAAAGAAAGTCAAAGTCAAAAAAATACTAATAAGGATATAAGTAAAAAATCATAAACACACATAAAAAGGAGATGAAAAGGTGAGAATATCAGATATAATAGAAAATTTTATAAAAGATATGCTAGAAAATGACAAACAAGCAATAATACAAAGAAATGATTTAGCTGAACAATTCAACTGCGTACCATCTCAAATAAATTACGTAATATCAACTAGATTTACACCAATTCAAGGCTATTATGTAGAAAGTCAAAGAGGAGGTCGGAGGCTATATTAAAATAAAAAAGGTAAATTTAACACAAAGTGATTATTTAATGCACATAATCACAAGCATTGGTAATACTATAAGTGCAAAAGAGGTTGATATATTTGTAAATAATTTTTTAGACTATGGAGTAATAGATGAAAAAATAGCAAAACTCCTAAAAGGGGCTACAAATGATAAAGTATTAGGGTCTTTAAAAAATGAAAAAGACGAATTAAGAGCAAAAATATTTAAAAGTATGCTCATAAATTTAGTTTAAAGGAGGGTAATTATTATGTTGTGTCAAAATTGTGAGAAAAACGAAGCAAATATTAGATATACACAGATAATTAATGGAGTTAAAAAGGAGATAGCCTTGTGCTCTGACTGTGCTAGAAAACTTGGAATAGATGATTTAAGAATGCCAATTAATTTTAATAGTTTCTTAGGAGATTTCTTTAATGATTATGCAGAAACAGAATTTCTACCAATGCTACAAACTACTGAATTAAAGTGCAAAACTTGTGGAATGACTTATAATGATTTTATCAATACTGGAGTTTTTGGTTGTAGTAATTGTTATGATGTTTTTTCAAATCCAATAGATTCTCTTTTAAAAAATCTTCATGGAACTTCAAAACATATAGGACGAGGTCCAAAGGGAAAAGCAGAAAAATTGAATGTAGAAAATGTAGATAACAAAAAGGAAGAAAAGAAGACAGAAAGTAAAAAAGAAATGCTTGAAAGAGATTTAGAAAAAGCCATTAAAGAAGAAAGATATGAAGACGCTGCAAAAATAAGAGATGAGTTAAAGGAGATGAAATAATAATGAATTGGTATTTACAAAATGGAAAAGATTCAGATGTAATTATAAGTTCAAGAGTCAGGCTTTCAAGAAATATAGAAGGTATCCCATTTGTATCAAAATGTAAAACAGAAGAACTAAAGACTGTTTATAAGAAAATGAAAGAGATTGTTCCACTAATTGGATATGGATTGAAATTTATTAGCTTAAAAGATTTGAATGATTTAAATAGAGAAGCCTTAGTAGAAAAGAATCTGATAAGTGCTGAATTTGCTAAGTCTAAAAATCCATTTAGTGCAATAATTATAAATGATGAAGAAAATATTTGTATAACAATTAATGAAGAAGACCATATAAAATTGCAAGTATTTAGCTCAGGCCTTGAGTTAGAGAATTTGATGAATTTAGCAATGGAAATAGATCAAAAATTAGAAGAACTTATTCCATATAGCTTCCATAAAAAATATGGATACTTAACAGCTTGCCCTACAAATGTTGGAACAGGACTTAAAGTATCAGTATTTACTCATCTTCCAGCTCTTACTATTACAGGAAATATAAGAAGATTTTTAAGTGCTATAAATAATTTAGGAATGAGTATAAAAGGAGTTTATGGAGATAGTTCAAAGGCAGAAGGAGATATTTATCAAATCTCAAATAATCAAACAATAGGAATTACAGAAAAGGAGATTACTAAAAATTTAAAATTAATTTCACAAAAAGTTTTAGAACAAGAAAAAATGGCAAGAAAATATTTAACTAAAAAGGGCATAGATTTAGAGGACAAGCTATACAGAGATTTTGGAGTACTTTCTAATGCAAAAAAAATATCAGAAGAGGAAGCAAGAGAATTAATTTCAAATGTTAAGCTTGGAACTGATTTAGGAATAATTAGTGAGTTAAATGATACAAAAATATCTGAACTGATGCTTTATACAAAGCCAGCAAGTCTTAGCCTAAGAGTAGGTAAAAAACTTTCTGTATATGAACAAGAAATAGAAAGAGCAAATGTTATTAAACAAATTTTATCAGAATAGCTTAAACATTTTAAATCTTATATCGAGAAATTTTAAGATGCCTAATAAATTTAATATTGAAAATAGAATGTTAATAAGCAGATTTAGAAAAAAGGAGGAATAAATATGTATTATAAATTTACTGCAAGAGCTGAAAAAGCTTTAGAGTTAGCGCAAGAATTAGCCATGGAACTAGGACACGATTACATTGGATCAGAACATATTTTATATGGGTTAGCAGAAGAAGGAACTGGTGTTGCAAGTAAAGTTTTAGAAATTCAAAATGTACACTCTGAAAATATAAAGCAAGAAATAGAAGAAATATTAGGAACTGAAGAACCAATAGATGATCCTGAGATAGTAGGTTTTACTCCGAGAAGCAAGAAAGTAATAGAAAATGCTTTTATTGAAGCAAGAAGAGCAAATAGCGAAAATATTGGAACAGAGCATATTTTAATAGGTATATTAAGAGAAGGAGACAGTGTTGCAGCAAGAATTTTACTAGAATTAAATATAAACCCACAAACGCTTTATAACGATATAATAAAAATTATAAATGAAGAGGAAGAACAAAAAAATGCTTCTACAAAAACTGAAACTCGCACAAGTTTTAATCAAACTCCTACATTAAATCAATATGGTACAGATTTAACAAAAAGGGCAGAAGAAGGTAAATTAGATCCTGTTATAGGCAGAGAAAACGAAATTCAAAGATTAATACAGATTTTATCAAGAAGAACAAAAAATAATCCTTGCCTTTTAGGAGAACCGGGTGTTGGTAAAACTGCTGTAGTTGAAGGTTTAGCAGAAAAAATTATATCAGGTGATGTGCCTGAACTTTTAAAAGGAAAAAGAGTTGTAAGTATTGATATTTCAAGTATGGTAGCAGGTGCAAAATATAGAGGAGACTTTGAAGAAAGAATAAAAAAAGCATTAAAAGAAGTACAAAAAGTTAAAGACGTAATTTTATTTATAGATGAAATACACACCATAGTAGGAGCTGGTTCTGCAGAAGGTGCAGTTGATGCAGCAAATATTTTAAAACCTCTTTTAGCAAGAGGTGAGATTCAATTAATTGGTGCAACAACTCTAAAAGAATATATGAAATATATAGAAAAAGATGCTGCATTAGAAAGAAGATTTAGCAAAGTAACAGTAGAAGAACCATCTGAAGAAGATACAATAAAAATTTTAAATGGTTTAAGAGATAAGTATGAAGCACATCATAATGTTAAAATTACTGATGAAGCAATAAAAGCATCAGTAGAACTATCATCAAGATATATAAATGATAGATTTTTACCTGATAAAGCAGTTGATTTAATGGACGAAGCGGCATCTAAAGTAAAGATGAGAAATTATACAGAACCGGATTCTTTAAGAAAAATAAAGGAAGAAATAGAAAAAGTTGACAAAGAAAAAGAGGATGCAATAAGAGTACAAGATTTTGAAAAAGCTGCAAAACTAAGAGATGAAGCAAAAGTGAAAAAATCTGAATATGAAAAAAGTAAAAAAGAATGGGAAAATACAAATTCAAAAGAAGTTAGAAATCTAACCTATGACGATATAGCAGATGTTGTTGCATCATGGACAGGAATACCAGTATCTAAAGTTTCTGAAAGTGAAAGCACAAAATTAAAAAATCTAGAAGAAAATTTGCATAAAAGAGTAATTGGACAAGAAGAAGCTGTATCAGCAGTAGCTCGTGCAATTAAAAGAAGTAGAATGGGATTAAAAGACGCAAATAAACCAATAGGTTCATTTCTATTCTTAGGACCAACAGGTGTTGGAAAAACCGAACTTTCTAAAGCGTTAGCAGAAAGTTTATTTGGAACAGAAGATGCAATGATAAGAATTGATATGTCTGAATATATGGAGTCACATTCAACCGCAAAATTAATAGGTGCTCCTCCAGGATATGTTGGTTATGATGAAGCGGGACAACTTACAGAAAAAGTAAGAAGAAAACCATA
>CANRLA010000088.1 GCA_947631315.1 uncultured Clostridia bacterium
GTTGCAAATCTACCACCATCTAACTGAACCATTGGTCTTAAATCAGGTGGAATTACTGGTACAACATTCATAATCATCCATTCAGGTTTATTTCCTGATGTTCTAAATGCTTCTATAGTATCTAATCTCTTTATTATTTTAGCTTTCTTTTGCTCACTAGCTTTTTCTAATTCTTTAGTAAGTTTTTCAGATAGTTTTTCTACATCAATTTCAGAAAGTAATTTTAATAGTGCTTCTGCTCCCATCTCAGCTTTAAATGAACCTACTCCGTATTTTTCTTCTGCTTCATGGTATTCTTTTTCATTTAATATTTGACATTTTGCAAGTCCACTTGTTCCCTTATCTGTTACTATATATGATGCAAAATATACAACCTTTTCAACTGCTCTTGGAGAAATATCAAGCATCAATGCTATTCTGTTTGGTATTCCTTTAAAATACCATATATGAGCAACTGGTGCTGCTAATTCAATATGTCCCATTCTTTCACGTCTTACTTTTGATTTTGTAACTTCAACACCACATCTATCACATACAACACCTTTATATCTAATTCTTTTATATTTTCCACAATGGCATTCCCAATCTTTTACAGGTCCAAATATTCTCTCACAAAATAGACCATCTTTTTCAGGTTTTAGAGTTCTATAATTTATTGTCTCAGGTTTTTTTACTTCGCCTTTAGACCATTCTCTTATTCTTTCATCTGATGCTAAACCTATTTGAATTTTATTTAAAAATTCTAATTCGTCCACGTCTCTTTAAGCCCCCTCTTAATATATTATTTTTTGCTCTATTTTTATTAAAGCATTTTACTTTGCTGAACACTCTATATTGATATGCTTTAATAAAAATTTCGCTATTAAATTAGCTTTTATTATTCATCATCATAATCGTCAAAAGAATCTACTCCTGCATCATAATCATTTATTAAGTCATTCTCATCTGCGATTAGATCATCATCTGCATCATCTGTTATATCTTCAAATATTTCATCACTATCTTCGTTTTCATCATCTTCTGTTCCATCAGTTTCAATATATCCGTCATTCAATTCGTTTTCATCAACAACATTATTATCTTGTGGTTTTGAATCATTTATTGAATTGAAATCAACACCATCTTCAATATTTTCTTTAAGTTCGATTTCTGAACCATTATCTGTAAATAATCTTATATCTAATCCTAAAGATTGTAATTCTTTTACTAATACTTTGAATCCTTCTGGAACTCCTGGTTTTGGAATATTTTCACCTTTTACTATTGCTTCATAAGTTTTAACACGACCTACTATATCATCTGATTTTGTAGTAATCATTTCTTGAAGTGTGTATGCTGCACCGTAAGCTTCTAGTGCCCAAACTTCCATTTCACCAAATCTTTGTCCACCGAATTGTGCTTTACCACCAAGTGGTTGTTGTGTAACTAGAGAGTATGGTCCAGTTGAACGAGCATGTATTTTATCATCTACTAAGTGGTGTAATTTAAGCATATACATAACACCTACTGTTACTGGATGTTCAAATGCATCTCCTGTTCTACCATCATAAATAGTTGTTTTTCCATCTTCTCTTAATCCTGCTTGTTTTAAAAGCTCTTGGATTTCATAATCTTTAGCTCCATCAAATACTGGGGTTTCAACTTTCCATCCTAGTGCTCTTGCTGCCATTCCTAAGTGCACTTCTAGAACTTGACCTAAATTCATACGAGAAGGTACACCCATTGGGTTAAGTACTATATCTACAGGTGTTCCATCAGGTAAGAAAGGCATATCTTCTTCAGGAAGAATTCTTGATATAACACCTTTATTTCCGTGACGACCTGACATTTTATCACCAACTGATATTTTTCTTTTTGTTGCTATATAGCATCTAATTACTTGATTTACACCTGGTCCTAATTCATCTGAATTGTCTCTAGTAAATACTTTTACATCAACAACTGTTCCTGCTTCACCATGTGGTAATTTTAATGATGTATCTCTTACTTCTCTTGATTTTTCACCGAATATAGCTCTTAATAATCTTTCTTCAGCTGTAAGTTCTGTTTCACCTTTTGGTGTAACTTTACCAACTAAAATATCTCCTGATCTTACTTCTGCACCTATTCTTATAATACCATCTTCATCTAAGTCTTTTAAAACATCCTCGCCAACATTTGGTATATCACGAGTAATTTCTTCAGGTCCTAATTTTGTATCACGACATTCACAATCATATTCTTCAATATGAATTGATGTGTAAACATCTTCTTTAACTAATCTTTCACTAAGTAAGATAGCGTCCTCGAAGTTATAACCTTCCCATGTTGAGAATGCTATAAGGGCATTTCTTCCTAGAGCCATTTCTCCACCATCTGTTGCTGGTCCATCTGCTATAGTGTCTCCTGCTTTTACTTTTTCTCCAACTTCAACTATTGGTCTTTGATTTATACAAGTTCCACCATTAGTTCTCTTGAATTTTAATAATCTATATCTTGTTTCTTCGTTATTTTTATTTCTTATTATAATTTCATCAGATGAAACTTTTTCAACAATACCATCTTCTTTTGCAACTACAGTAATTCCTGAGTCTTTAGCTGCTTTATATTCCATACCTGTTCCTACTATTGGAGCTTCAGGTTTTAAAAGTGGAACTGCTTGTCTTTGCATGTTTGAACCCATAAGCGAACGCTTAACATCATCATGCTCTAAGAAAGGAATCATTGCTGCTGCAACAGAAACCAATTCTTTTGGTGATACTTCTATGTAATCAACTTGGTCTGCTGGAACTTCTTTAAATTCTGTAACTTGTCTTACTTTTATTTTACTATTTACAAATTTACCATTTTTATCAATTGGCTCAATTGCTTGACCTATAGTATATTTGTCCTCTTGATCTGCTGATAAATAATCTACTTGATCAGTAACTTTTCCAGTCTTTTTATCAATTTTTCTATATGGAGTTTCAATAAATCCATATTCATTTATTCTCGCAAATGAACATAGTGCTGAAATTAATCCTATGTTTGGTCCTTCTGGAGATTCAACTGGACATAATCTTCCATAGTGAGTATAGTGAATATCTCTAACTTCAAATCCTGCTCTTTCTCTTGTAAGTCCACCAGGACCTAATGCTGATATTCTTCTTTTATGTGTAAGTTCAGAAAGTGGGTTTGTTTGATCCATAAATTGTGATAATTGTGAACTTCCAAAGAACTCTCTTATAGCTGATGATATTGGTTTTGTATTAATTAATGCTTGTGGTGTAATTGAGTCCAAGTCTTGAATTGTCATTCTTTCTTTTACTACTCTTTCAAGTCTTGCTAAACCAATTCTAAATTGATTTTGTAATAGTTCACCTACGCATCTAATACGTCTATTTCCTAAATGGTCAATATCATCTATTTTTCCTAATCCATGATATAGATTTAATAGATAACTTATTGATCCAATTATATCTTCGTTTGTTATATGTTTTGGAATAAGTTCATTTTTTCTGCTTTTTAATTCTTCATATAGCTTATCTTTTGGTGTATGGTCTAATATATCCTTTAAAGCTATATAATTAACTAGTTCTTTTATTTTTAAATCACTTATATCTATGTCAACAAAACTGTTGATGTCAACTGTTCCATTACCTATAACTGTAATCTTACTTTCTCCACATTTTATATATACACTGTTGATTCCTGAATTTTGGATTTGCCATGCTAAATCAGGTGTAATTTCTTCATCTTTTTCTACTAAAATTTCTCCTGTTTCAGGATTAGAGATTGTATCTGCTGCTATTTGTCCTGTTATTCTATCTGCTAAACATAATTTATTATTAAATTTGTGTCTTCCAACTTTAGCTAAATCATATCTTTTTGGGTCAAAGAATAATCTATCAAATAATGTTCTTGCAGCTTCTACTGTAGGAAGTTCTCCAGGTCTTAATTTTTTATATATTTCTACCAATGAATCATTCATTACTTTAATAGGGTCTTTTTCAATTGTAGATTTTAATAAAGGTTCATCACCAAATAGGGCTAATATTTGGTCATCACTTTCTATTCCAATTGCTCTTAGTAATGTAGTTATTGGTATTTTTCTTGTTCTATCAACTCTTACATAAAAAATATCATTGTTATCTGTTTCATATTCAAGCCATGCTCCACGAAGTGGCATAACTGTTGATGTAAATAATTTTTTTCCTGTTTTTGTGTCTAACGTTGCAGCATAGTAACAACTTGGTGAACGTACTAATTGGCTAACTACAACCCTTTCCGCACCATTGATAATAAATGTACCTGTTTCAGTCATTATAGGAAAATCTCCAAGAAAAATCTCCTGCTCTTTGATTTCCCCTGTTTCTTTGTTAAATAATCTAACTTTAACATGTAATTTGGTTGAATATGTTGCGTCCCTTTCTTTTGCCTCTTCTTCTGTGTATTTTGTTTTTTCATCTAGTCTATAATCTAAAAATTCAAGACTAAGATTTTGTGAGTAATCTTCTATTGGTGAAACTTCTTTTAATACTTCTCCTAAACCTTCTTCAATAAACCAATTATAGGAATCCTTTTGAACTTTTATTAAGTTTGGCATTTCTATAAAATCTCCTATTTTTGAAAAAGATTTACGCGTTGTCTTATTGTGTTTTACGTCTTTTACATTTGCCAAAGTAATACCCTCCTTAACTCAATACTTTTAAGCAGATTTTAGGCGTATATCACTTTTATAAGAAGTCCTTCTTAACATATATTTTCTTTATAAAATCTTAATTACTGCTTTTATATTAAGATTTTATAAAAAAATTATATATGCAATTCCTCTTCTTATAGAATTTACATAAATAAAATTAAAGGGCAAAAAAAGGTAAACCGATACAAGTATCGATTTTACCTTTTATACTTCTTTTTAGTTATTTCACGATTACCGAATTTTTCATCTATTAGCCCTCTAGATTTTTATTCGTACAAAATATACAATATTTATTATACTAGAAAATTTTAGGCTTGTCAATGTTTTTATTAATATTTTAGCCTATTTTGGTTATAATTTTTAATAATTTTTTAAAAATTCTGAAACACGGAAGTTTAACAGTTAATTAAAGAAACTTTTTACAAAAGTATTGCAAATACTTTATTTTTTTGTCAAATTTCAAAA
>CANRLA010000089.1 GCA_947631315.1 uncultured Clostridia bacterium
TTGATAAAGTATTTGATACAAATACTGGAGCAGATTTCACAATAATGGAAGAAGCAAATGAATTTATAGATAGAATAAAAGGAAATAAAACTCTACCAATGATTACATCATGTTGTCCTGCATGGATTAGATTTGCAGAAAAGAATTTTCCAAATGAACTATCTCATTTATCATCATGTAAATCACCACATCAAATGTTTGGAGCAATATTGAAATCATATTATGCAAAAAAATTAAATGTAGACCCAAGCAAAATTTTTGTTGTATCAATTATGCCATGTATAGCAAAAAAATATGAAATTACAAGACCTGAAATGGAAGAAGATGGAATAAGAGATGTTGACTGTGTTATAACAACAAGAGAACTTGCAAGAATGATAAAACAAAAAGACTTAGACTTTAATTCACTAGAAGATTCAGAATTTGATGACCCAATGGGAGAAGCAACAGGAGCAGGAGCAATATTTGGAACAACAGGTGGAGTAATGGAAGCCGCTTTAAGAACTGCTGCTGATTTATTAGAAGGAACTGATTTAAAAGAAATTGAATATACAAAGGTAAGAGGAGAAAAACTACTAAAAGAAGCAAAAATTAAAATTGCAGGAAAAGAAATAAGAGTTGCAGTTGTATCAGGACTTAAGACTGCAAGAAAAATTATGAATGATGTAAGAGATGGAAAATCAAAATATGATTTCATAGAGATTATGGCATGTCCTGGAGGCTGTGTAATGGGTGGAGGTCAACCAATTAAATCATCAAAAACAAGGTGGACAACAGATGTAAGAAAAGGCAGAGCAGACAGTTTGTATTCAATAGATGAAAAGAAAACTATAAGAAAATCACATCAAAACCCAACATTAATTCAAATTTATAAGGAATTCTTTGAAAAACCAGGAAGCAAAAAAGCACATAAATATTTACATACAGATTATAAGAAACAAGAAAAGTATGATTTTGCATCAAAAGATTAATAATCAAAATATTAAATAAAGAGTTTATAGGTTAATCATAAAACCTAAATATATTATGCAAGGAAAAAATATGTTAGAAAATAATCAAAATGATGATTTATTGGGAGCAATAAATTCAATAAGAAATATTGATAAAAAGCAACAAGAAGATAACGAAGACAATAGTTTTATCGAGCCTGAGGAAGAAAGTATATATCCGCCTTCTTTGGCAGACACATCACTAGAAAGAGATTTTATAGGATTGATTTTAAATGAAATTAAGGCAATATCAATATACAATTTTTTATATGATGAATGTTATTTTGCAGATGAAAATTTACTAAACATTTATAAAAAAATATTATTTACAGATGGAGAAAAATATGCTCCAATAAAAGCAAAAGAAGGTTTTAATTTTGCAAAAGAAACTGAAGAATTATACAATTTAAAAAATGAAATAAAAGCAGAATATTGTGAATCAGACTTAAAAATTGATGATGTATATAATAAATTAAAGAAACTCTTTATTTTGAGAAAAAGCTATTTAGATATACCAGTAAAAGAAATTCAACCAAAAATTGCTGAAATTTTAGATTATGAATTATATGATAAAATGACTGCAGAAGATGTTAAAAATACAGTAGAACAAGTAACAGCAACAGAAAAGTTTAAAAGAGCAGTTTTAAATAATTCATTAACAGAATTTTTAGTAAATGGAGATAATACATTAACAAATGGATTGTATATTCCGTTTAATATATTATCAAGCGTATTTAAAGGAATAAGAAAAGGCGAAACTTCAGCTTTTGCTATGCCATCTAACTCAGGAAAAAGTAGATTTACTATAAATTTGGCAACTTTTATTGCAATTGTTCATCAGAAAAAAGTTTTGATAATATCTAATGAAATGTCAGAAGAAAAAATGAAGCTATGCTTAATTACTACATTAATAAATAATCCAAGCATACAAAAAATTCACGGACTAAAAATTAAAATTTCTGAAAGTGAATTATTAGATTTTAAATTTAGACCTGATGACCCAAGTAGTGTTAAGGTAGATGAAAATGGATATGTGGTAAAAGAAGAAGGCGAAAATCAACTTGCTTTTGCAAAAAGATTACTAAATATATCTACACAATTTAAGATGGTAACAAAAATTACAAATTGGTATAATTCAAAATGTAAAAATTCAATCTATTTTATAGATATAACTGACCATACAAATGAAGAACTTAGAAAAGTTATAATGAATTATTATTATAAAGAACACATTGAATATGTTTTCTATGATACATTAAAAACAGATATTGATAATATAGGAAATGGAGAAGAATTAAAAAAGACTGCAACTATATTGTCAAATCTAGCACAGAATTTTAATATGTTCATTGGTTCAACACTTCAGCTTTCTGAAACAGCAACAGATCCAATTAACTTAAGTGTAAATGATATGGCAGTTAGTAGAACAGTAAAAGAAGTTTTAGACACTTTGTGTTTGTTTAAACAAATTCATAATGAAGATTTAGATAGATATCAATATTCATTAAGTGAAACAGATGAAAAAGTATTTGAACTTGAAAAATTTAAAGACCCTGATGTGAGATACTATTCATGCGTAGTTGATAAAAATAGAGCAGGAGCAAAACCAAAACTTCTATTTAGATTAAATTTGGCTTACAATTATTGGGAAGAATTAGGATATTTGAGGTTAAAATCAGATAAATAGAATATAAATTAATTATAAAGAGGTTGCTAATTGCAACCTCTGTTTTTGATACTATTAGTTAATTCTAAATATTGTATTGCCGCTTCAATTGAATCGTTATGATCATCATTTAATCTTCCTAAATAAATAGGGTGAAGATTCTTTAACTTCTTTTCAGCATAAGTTTTTACTAAAAAAGTTACTAAAGCGATAAATACTAAAAGCAATACAATTCCTAGAGTTACATATAACAGTATCCGCATATTTTTTCCTCCTTTTTAATTAAATTAAGTTACTCAAATTTATGTTGCTTTGCTGGAGATATATAATTTTAGGTTATTTTAACATAAATGTAATTTCAATTCAAGTAAAATCATTTATTATATTTACTGTTTTCTAATTTAATAAAAAATTCAGTGTAAAGTAATTTTATTAGAAAACAAAATTTTTTATAAAAATTATCAAATTAATACATAAAGATATTGAAATTGTAATAAAATAATGATAATATAATGATAATATAAATAAGGAGATAAATAAAATTATGATTAATATTCGACCAGTTTCTGATTTAAGGAACAAATATCCTGAAATAGAAAATTTAGTTTTAAATGAAAATGAATCTGTTTATCTTACTAAGAATGGATATGGCTCAATGGTTGTTATGAGTTTAAAAAAATATTCAAAATTAATTGAAGAGACAGAGATAGAGAAATTATTAGAAAAAAAATTTAAAGAAACAAATATTGACAAATTATTAGAAGAATCTGAGAAAGAATTAGATGATAATAATACTAAATATTTATCACATGAAGAAGTATTTTCAAATTAAGGAGGAACTTAGTGACAGAAAAATTTAATATAAAATACTTACAATCATTTTATAATGAATTAAATGAAATTTTATATTATATTGAGAATAAATTGAAAAATAAAAATGCAGCCAAAAGATTATCTGTAAAAATAGAAAAAGCAATATTAGAAGCAAGTAAAAATCCTAAATCATTTGAAATTTATAAAACTGATAAAAAAATCAAATATAATTGGTACAGAATATATGTTAAAAATTTTATAATTTATTATACTATAAAAAACAACTCAATGATAGTTGTACATATTGTATATAAAAAAAGAAACATAGAAAATATATTATAAATAATCTCCAATATTTTTAGTATGAAACTGAGAAAATTAGTTAAAATAAAAATATTGGAGGTTTATTTATGTTTATACCAGATGCAATTTATTTTGAAAAAGCAATTTCAAAATATGAACTTGGAAAAGAATTATTAGAAAAATATAAATCTGTTCCAAAGTTTGAAATAGAAAATCACAATAATATTGAAGAAATGAGAAAAAAAGAAAATAAAGAATTCCCTCGAATGAAAAAGAACTTAATCATTGGAATTAGGAAAACTCATAAATTTGTAGAAAATCATAAAATATCAGATTACTTAGTGCCATATACATCATCAGGATGTACCGCTTCATGTCTTTATTGTTATTTGGTATGCAATTATAATAAATGTGCATATTTAAGATTATTTGTAAATAGAGAAGAAATGCTTGAAAAAATTATAAAAACTGCAGAAAAATCAGAAAAAGATTTAACATTTGAAATTGGTAGCAATAGTGATTTAATACTTGAAAATACAATAACTAATAATTTAGTATGGACAATTGAGAATTTTAAAAATACTAATAAGGGATTTCTAACTTTTCCTACTAAATTTGATATGGTTGACTTACTACTTCCGCTTGACCATAAAGGGAAAATAATTATAAGAGTAAGTGTTAACCCTGTTGAAATAATAAGGAAAGTAGAATTTGGCACTTCTGATTTAGATTCTAGAATAAATGCAATTAATAAATTAAAAGAAGCAGGTTATAAGGTAGGTTTATTAATTGCGCCAGTTATATTTGTAGAAGATTGGAAAGAAAAATATTTAGAATTAATAAAATACTTAGATGCAAAACTTTCTTCAAAGGTAAAAAAGAATTTATTTTTTGAAGTTATATTTATGACATATAGTTATATCCATACAAAAATAAATGAGGAAGCATATCCAAATGCTATTAACTTATATGATAAGAATTTAATGACAGGAAGGGGCAGAGGAAAGTACTGGTACAAGAATGAAGTAAGAGAAGAGGGAGAAAAGTTTTTTAGAGAAAACTTAGGAAAATATTTTCCAAACAATAAAATTATTTATATTGTTTAAATATAATTGTTAAAATCGAGGTCGCAATTTACGACCTCAAATTTTCAATTTAGATTGATAGTTTAATTATTTACTTACTTTGTTTAAAGGTACAACTTTAATAGTATATCCTAAAGGATATAATAGTTTTATTAATGTTGAAGCCTGTGGAGAATGTACAAGGCTTTCAATTTTGTATGACGGGCATGTCATAAATCTAGGGTGAAAGTCCCAAGAGGCGTATTTGTCGCGAACTCGATAGCAACTT
>CANRLA010000090.1 GCA_947631315.1 uncultured Clostridia bacterium
GAGCTTCCTCAAAGCGCTACTGGCAGAACTATAATGACTACTGAGCCTAAATTTATACCTAATGAAGCTGCTGAAATTACTTTAAATGGTAACATTAAGTTCAAAACTAGACTTGTGGATTGTGTTGGTTATCTTGTTAATAATGCAATTGGATATATGGAAGATGATATTCCTAGAATGGTAAAAACACCTTGGTCAGAACAAGAAATGCCCTTTCAAGAAGCTGCTGAAATTGGGACAAAAAAGGTTATTTCTGACCATTCTACTATTGGCATATTAATTACTACTGATGGTAGTTTTTCAGGAATAGATCGTATGGATTATGCTGACCCTGAAGAAAGAATTGCAAATGAATTAAAGGCTCTAAATAAACCTTTTGTTGTAGTGCTTAACACTTCTAATCCATATTCAAACGATACTATTAGTTTAGCTCAAAGTTTGGAAGAAAAATATGATGTGCCGGTAATACCTACTGACTGTGCTAATCTAAATTTAGACGACATTAATGAAATATTTAGCAGAGTATTATATGAATTTCCAACTCAAAGAATTAATTTAAAATATGCAAAATGGGTTGATGCTCTTGATAAAAATCATTGGCTAAAATCTGAAATGCTTAAAGAAATAAAAAACAATTTTTCTGATTTAAAAATTATAAAACAGGTTAATTCGGTTGTAAATAATATGCAAAGTAATTTAACTAATTTAAATGAGGATAGCATTATCACTTCTTGTAATGTTGAAGAAATAAATTTAGGAACTGGAAATATTACTATATCTTTAGGAATTAATCCTTCGTTATTTTATAAAGTTTTAACTGAAATGTCTAAAATGCCAATTACTAATGAATATGAATTATTCTCTACTTTTTCTAACTTTGCATCTATTAAAAATCAATATGACAAGATAGCTCCAGCTCTTGAAGAAGTTAATAGTAAAGGTTATGGAATAATTACACCTGGAATAGATGATTTAATATTAGATGAACCTGAAATGGTTAAACAAGGTAGTAAATATGGAGTTAAATTAAAAGCAAAAGCTCCTTCAATTCATCTTATCAAAACAGATGTTGAAACCGAAGTATCTCCTATAGTTGGAAGTGAAAAACAATCTGAAGATTTAGTAAAATATTTACTTTCTGAATTTGAAAATGATCCTAAAAAAATATGGGAATCTAATATCTTTGGAAAAAGCCTTCATAGTTTAGTAAATGAGGGTCTGCAAAATAAACTTGCGTGTATGCCAGAAGATGCTCAAATAAAACTTCAACAAACTTTAGAGCGTATTGTAAATGAGGGCTCAGGAGGATTAATCTGCATTATCCTATAAATAAGATATTATAAATTCAAAATTTATTATAATAAAAAAAAGACAATAGTTTGCAGTTGTGCGTAGCTAAGATGTTATCGAAATCTTTGATTTCGTTATAACAGCTATATGTGAAACGACCAAGCACGATAGTGCGCGAATTAAGATGTTGTCGAAATCTTTGATTTCGTCACAACAGCTATATGCGTTAGCTGGAGCGCAACCGTTAGGTTGCTAGCGACAACAAACAACAAAAACTATTAGTCTTTTTTTATTTTTTATATTTTTATTTTTAATCAACTTTTGCAATTTTTATTTTAGTAATTTTTGCATTATACAAATCTTCTTCCTGCATTATATTTATTTGCTTTTCTTCTGAACATTTACTATTTTCTAATTTTATTAAGACATTAGTTGACTCGTCCATTCCTAGCGGTAAGGTTTTATTGTAGTTATCATAATAAACTATATTACTAAAATACAAAATGTTTTCATCTCTTTTTACTTCTTTTTTGTATATCGTTTTTTCTTTTAGATTACTGAAATCTATTTTTCTAGGATTTATTTGTGCTAATACATATTCATTTTCTTTATTTACAGTGTAATAAACTGGAAATGAGGCTACTGCGGTTATCTTTTTATATGCTTCATTTAAAAGTCTTACTAAATTCTCTATTAAATTTTTATAATTTTCTAAAGTTGTTTTGTCATTTACTTTTAATACAGAATATATATTTTTCTTGTTTTCTCTATGTTTTTTATTATTTAAATTTTTTACTTTTGTATAATCTTCTTCAATATCTCCAAATATCTGAGTTTTCTTATTTTCTTTATATTCCTTTTTTAGTTTTTCTAAATCTTCTTTTAATACTTTTTCATTCTTTCCTGATAATACTGAGTTTATAGAGTTTAAAACATAATCAGATGCAAATATGCTATTTATTTCGTCTGTGGACAATTTTTGCCTTTGCATACTATCTGCTTTTTCTGCAAATTCTTGAAAATCCTCGTCTAAATTAAGTTTTATATCTATTTCGTTTTGCACATAATTTTCTTCTGCTTGTTCTATTGCAAGATTTTCATCTTTTTTTGCAAACTTCCAAAATTCAAATAAACTCTTTTTATGCTTTTCTATTTCATCAAGATATTTTTTAGCATTTTTTACCTTTTTTTCAAGATTGATTTTTTTATTTTTTATTGCAAATATATCTGCTTTTAAGTTTTTATATTCTTCATCTGTCTTGCTATTTTCTTTGCAAACATTTATTAAATCTGATAATGTAAATGTTTCACCATTAAATATTTCTTCTCTTACTTCTTCATCTATCTTTGTCTCATCTACTTTTTTCTTTTCTTTAAAAGTGGCTACTTTAGCCGGCTTTTTAAGATAAAATTTAATTCTTTTGAAAATACTTTTTTTGCAATTTAAAAACATTACAATTTGCTTTTCTTGTGACATATATATATCATTTAATTCTTTAATATCTTGCTTTAAATTAGATAATAACTCTTTATCCTTTTTTATAAGATTTTCTATTCTTTCTGTTCTTCCCTTTTGGTAAAGCACTTGTTTAGAAATAAATTCGCTTAAATTTTCTATTTGAATAACTTTATTATCATATTCTAGCCTTAGGCGCCCTTTATCATCTATTTCTTGATTAAATTGATAATGCGCTTGCGTGCTTAATATAAACAATGCTTTTAACAAGGTATATTCATTTTCCGCTTCCTCTTTCGATTTTATCTCAATCCTATATTTACTTTCAAACGAATCCTCTATCCTTGCTTTTCCTATTAAATATATGCTTTTTTCGTTATCTATTTCAGTTTCATATATATTAGGCCATTCCTTCGTAAATAGCCATATATAGTTTTCTATATCAGTTTGCTCTTGTTTTGATAATAGACTTTCAGAAGGTTCTTCTTTGCAAATCGGAACATATATTTTTTCATCAGAATTTTCCAATTTCTTTTTTATCAAATAGAATAAAGCTGCTGATTCTCCTTCTTCTCTTGCTGGAAATAGCATAAAATATTTATTATTTTCACGAGAGTAATATATTTGCCATATATAATTTTTTTCATATTTTATAAAATATGGAATATGTTTGTTAAATTCCTGTTGCATCTTTTCCACATTTTTTATATCGTCTATTTTCGCTAATTTAAGTAGATTTTCAAAAGCACTTCTGTCCTCTTTTATAAATTCATTAATAGGTTTTGCCAATACAAATCTTTCTTTAATATCTGTCGTTCTGTCAGACATACCAATTAAAATGTCTATATCTTTTATTGAAATCATCTTATATTTTCTATAAAGAATAGCATTATCATAAGATTTTGAAATATTAAATTCACTTTTTTTACATTGTAGGTTTTTATTTGGCTTTTCTAAGTCCAAACCTATATAATCTAATACTTCGTTTAGCAAGATATTACCTCCTTAATTAATTCTTCTAATTGTATGCATTTTTCAGTTTTATTAGTTTTTACTTTTATATTTTTATTATTAAATTCTTTTTTATCTATTGTCACAATATATGGTATTTTTAAACTTTCAGCTTTTTGCTCTCTACTTTGTATAGAATTGTTGCTCAAATCTATTTTCGTTCTAATGTTATTTTCCAAAAGCTTATTTTCTATCTCATCTGCATAATCTCCATATTCTTCTCCATTTGGAATAATTATAACTTGAGTTGGAGCAAGCCAAATCGGGAATTCTCCTTTGTATTTTTCTATCAATATACTTAGCAAATTTTCATAACTAGATATTGTTGTTTTGTGAATATAAATTGGATAAGCTTCTTCATTATCTTTATTTGCATATGTCAAATCAAATCTATGAACTATTTCAAAGTCAATTTGAAAATTAGACAATTCCTCGTTTTCATAAGTAATATCAATAGAAGGGCCAAACATTTTAGCTTCATTTTTTTCTTCATATTGAATATTCAATTTATCTAAAGCATCTTTCATTTCTTTGGTTGCATATTCCCATTCGTCAATTGTTCCAATGTATTCTTCTTTTTTTAAATCGTCCCACGTATTTACACAAAATTTAACTGGTAAACCAATTTTTGATAAAATGTTTATCTGTAACTTTAAAGCTTGTACTAATTCATTTTCTAGCTCTTCCTTTGCAAGAAAAATACTTGCATCAGATACAGTCATTTGTCTTGTCTTTCTAATACCTTTTATATCTCTTTCATCTTTAAAAACAGACGAAGTTTCAGTTAATTTTATAGGAAGTGATTTATAACTTCTTTGATTAATTTTATAAATTGCACAATGAAAAGGGTAAGTATATGGTCTTAATACGATAGAATTTTTTTCTTCCTCATCATCTTTTATTATGAACATATCATCTTTTTGACTCTCAAATCTATCCTCTTTAACGTAAATTTCAGCCTTTGATACATTAGGAGTCATAACCTTTTCATATCCATTTTTTTCTTCTTCATTTTCTATATAATTTCTAATTAAATTAATTATTTTTGTTCCATTTGGAAGTATTATTGGAAAACCTTTACCAATATAATCAGCATAAGTGTATATTTCCAATTCTTTACCCAACTTATTTATATTTGCTACTTGCATCTTTTCTTATCCTTTTTCTTTAGATTTGAGTAAATTATAACATTGCAAATTTAAAATTACAATAT
>CANRLA010000091.1 GCA_947631315.1 uncultured Clostridia bacterium
TTTAAATTTAATGGGAATAACTATATAGAAATAAAAAGTGATAATGGATTTGATTTTTCGAACGGATTTACCTTTGAATTTTATGGAAAAATTTTAAATAATTCTCCTACGACCAACATGGGAGATGGTTTTATTGGGCTTGTTGGTTTATGGAATGGAAATATAGGTGAACAATGTTCAGTTAGAATGGGACTTACTAAGGATAATCCGGTAGTGTATTATTCGTTGGTGAATTGGTGGAACGGTGAAGGGAGCTGCGGGAGTTGGAGTGTTTCTGCGTACCCTTGGAATCAGGCGTGTAGAATTGATGATTTTTTAGGTAAAGAACTTTACGTTGCAGTTTCGATAGATCCTTCCACGTGTAGTGAGGTTTCTCAGCAGGTTTTTCTTTGTGTTGAGAATGGCGAAAAATCTGAATTTAAAAAATATGATGGCGTGCTTTCGATGGAATATTATGGGGATTTCTTGGAAAAAATTCAAGATTTAAAGTATCTAGAATTTGGAAGGTGCACACAAGGTTCTGCGGATAATTGGGATTATACAAATGGATTATGCTATTCAGCAAGAATATATAATAAAGCATTAAGTGAAGAAAATGCGAAAGAGAATTACGAAGTAACGAAAGATTTCCATAAATATATAATAGATAGTAAAAATAAATAAAAAATTTATTAATGAAAAAACTTAATAAAAATTGATATATTAAAAATATAGCATAACGACGGTATTAAATCAATATACTAAAAATAAAAAATGTATAAAAATTTATAAAAACTAAAACGAATAAATCTTATGAAAAGCTTAATGTAGGCTAATTATAAGATTTATTCTTTTTTTATTAAGTTTTTTCCTTAATAAAAATAACATAAAAAAGAAAGCGAGGGAAATATACAAATGAGAGAAAAGAGAAAAACGCTAGATAAAAAATGTAAGAATTTAGCATTTAAAAAGATAGCTTATAAGCAAAGATTACAAGAACGAGGAATTACATTAATAGCGCTAGTAGTAACAATAATAATATTGTTAATTTTATCAGGAGTAACATTAAATATAGCATTATCAGATAATGGATTATTTAGTAAAACAAAGAAAGCAGCAGAAGATTATAAAGAAGCACAGAGTGAGGAAGAAGAATCAATAAGACAAATATCAACGCAATTATATAGTGAATATGTAGGAGCGAAAGTAGAAGGGTATAGTCCAACAGATAATGAAAGAGGAGTTACAATAAATGGAATAACATCAGGGTTAAATAATGGTAATAAAGATGCTAACGGAAATACAATAGCAAATGATAATATAACAGACGATGGAAATCAAACATTTAAAGCAGAAGAAATGAACTGGAGAGTATGGGACTATGATGGAAATACATTAAGGATAATAGGAGACCCAACAACAGACGCTTTAACATTAAAAGGAGCAGCAGGATATAATAATGGAGTATGGGCAATAGAGAAAATATGTAAAGAGTTATATTCAAATGAAGAAAAAGGAGCAATAGCGACAAACTTAAAAAGAACAGATATACAAAAAGTAAGCACTTATGATTATACGAAATATAAGCATAAAGACAATGATAGTGCGAATGCAGAAGAGGTTACGGAAGACACTGATGAAAATGTGATATATTTTGGAGAATCAAAAACGTATAAGAATGGTAAAAAAAAATATCCGACTATGTGGGATAAGAATGATAAAGATTGGACATATGGATATGACAAAGAAAAAAAGTCAGTTTTAGGAAAAGACAAAGAATGTAAGAAATGGGAAACAATAGGTACAAAAGATGGTCAAATGGAAGGCATAATGAATCAAGAAGATAAAGAAACTACATTCAAACAATCATATTATTATCATATTTTTAAAGAAAGCGAATTTATAAATGATGCATATTACGATTTAATCTTCAAAAAGAGCGATGGACAGACTGCGAGAATAAGCTGGCTCGCAGGCCGCTATGTCCATCTCTCTATGAGCGATTGTGCTTTTGGTTTGCAGCTTGTGGTCGCTAGAGATGACGAAATGAGTTTAAGCGGACAGGCCTTGTATATCTCTAATCGGTTGGGAAAATATAGACACGTATGCACTACGCCCCATAGTTTCTATTAATTTAAAGTCAAGTGGATATAGCATGACTTCAGGTGTTAATGCAGATGGAAAAATGACAATTGAGTTGGCTGAATGATTTTGATAATTAAAAGAATTTTAGAGGGACGTGAAGACTAGTGCCTAAAATCAAAGGATTTATTAAGGTTAAAACTTAATAAAAATTAATATATAAAAAATATAGCATAAGACCAGTATAAAATCAATATAATAAAAATTAAAAATATATAAAAAATTACAAAAAAATAAATGAATAAATCTTATAAAAAGCTTAATACAGGCTAATTATGAGATTTATTCTTTTTTTATTAAGTTTTAACCTTAATAAAATTAACATAAAGTAAAACGAAAGGACAAGTAAACAAATGAGAGAAAAAGGAAAAACGCTAGATAAAAAATGTAAGAATTTAGCATTTAAAAAGATAGCTTATAAGCAAAGATTACAAGAACAAGGAATCACATTAATAGCCTTAGTAGTAACAATAGTAATCTTGTTAATTTTGTCAGGAGTAACATTAAATATAGCATTATCAGATGGAGGACTATTTAGTAAAACAAAGGAAGCAGCAAAGAAATATCAAACAGAATCTGAAAGAGAAGCGTTAGAAATGTCAATTATGTCTTATAAATTAGGAGAAAATGCAGACGATGAAAGCACTAAATTAGGTAAAAAACTAGTAGATAGAAATTTGGACAATAGTAGTACATGGGACATAATAGTAGAAAAAAGTACTAATAAAACTTATGGAACAGGTTGGT
This sequence comes from uncultured Clostridia bacterium, assembly GCA_947631315.1. Lineage (GTDB taxonomy): Bacteria > Bacillota > Clostridia > TANB77 > CAG-508 > CAG-793. Next base: position 2,869 of record CANRLA010000091.1, read on the forward strand.
ACTATATAGAAAAAGGACAAGAAATAGAAGGACTAGGAACAACCGAAAATGCTTTTGTAATAAATTATGAAACGGGAGAAATAATAGGATTAGAAGAAGATAATTATAATAACTTTAATTATAAATCAACAATAGCAGTAACAGATGGAATAGTATTTAATCTAGATTCAGCGAATGTAGGATTAAATAAAGAATCATGGGGAAAAAATACAACGCTTTATTATTATGATGCTGACACATACAGTACGGAAGATTTAAGAGAAGCAGCATTTGAAAAGCAAAAAGATAAAACTGTTGAAGACAATGACCCTGGATATGATAGACAAAAATCTGATGAAATAGAAGATTATTTAGATAAAGATACAGGAGCATTTAAATTTAATGGGAATAACTATATAGAAATAAAAAGTAATGCTGGATATGATTTTTCGAACGGATTTACCTTTGAGTTTTATGGAAAAATTTTAAATAATTCTCCTTCGATTAGGGAAAATGATGGTTTTATTGGACTTATTGGATTTTGGAATGGCGAATTTGATCAACAATGTTCTGTTAGACTGGGGTATGAAAAAAATGCGCAGAGTGTATATTATTCATTAGTGTCGGAAAGTTTAAGTGGTGGAAACTATGGTAGTTGGAATAATCCGAGTAGCCCTTGGAACCAATTGTGTTATGTTGGTAATATATTAAATAGAGATTTTTACGTTGCGTTGACAATAAGTCCTTCTGAGGATGAAACGGTTTCTCAGGATATTTTTATTGGTGTCGACGATGTTGATGGGGCTCAGTTTAAGAAATATTCTGGCTGGCTTTCGAAGGAGTATTATGATAGTTTTTTGAATAAAGTAGAGAATTTGAATTATCTAGAATTTGGAAGGTGCTCGATGACGGTGGCAGGAAATTGGGATTACACGAAGGGATTATGCTATTCAGCAAGGATATATAATAAGGCATTAAGTGAGGAAAATGCGAAAGCAAATTACGAAGTAACGAGAGATTTCCATAAATATATAATAGATAGTAAAAATAAATAAAAAATTTATTAATGATAAAACTTAATAAAAATTAATACATTAAAAATATAGCATAATGACTAGGTAAAATCAAGATTATAAAAAATAAAAAAGAATTAAAAATTTGTTAAAAGCAAAAAGAATAAATCTTATAAAAAGCTTAATATAAGCCAATTACAAGATTTATTCTTTTTTTATTAAGTTTTATCCTTAATAAAAATTAACATAAAGTAGAAAGAAAGGAAAAGTGCACAAATGAGAGAAAAAAGAAAAACATTAGATAATAAAAATGAGAATTTAAAGTTTAAAAAGATTGCTAAAAAACAAAAATGGCAAGAGAGAGGAATAACATTAATAGCGCTAGTAGTAACAATAGTAATCTTGTTGATTTTGTCAGGAGTAACATTAAATATAGCATTATCAGAAGGAGGGCTATTTAGTAAAACAAAGGAAGCAGCAAAGAAATATCAAACAGAATCTGAAAGAGAAGCATTAGAGATGTCAATTATGTTTTATAAATTAGGAGAAAATGCAGAAGATGAAACCACTAAATTAGGTAAAAAATTAGTAGATAGAAGTTTGGACAATAGTAGTACATGGGACATAATAGTAGAAAAGAGTACTAATAAAATTTATGGAACAGGATGGTATTATATAGAAAAAGGACAAGAAATAGAAGGATTAGGAACAGCAAAAAATGCTTTTGTAATAAATTATGAAACAGGAGAAATAATAGGATTAGAAGAAGATAATTATAATAATTTTAATTATAAATCAACAATAGCAGTAACAGATGGAATAATATTTAATTTAGATTCAGCGAATGTAGGATTAAATAAAGAATCATGGGGAAAAAATACAACACTTTATTATTATGACGCTGCCACATACAGCAC
>CANRLA010000092.1 GCA_947631315.1 uncultured Clostridia bacterium
TCTACTAAATCGTCCATTAAATATTCTTTCCTTGTATTATATTTAGGTTTTTTGAAGGCTTCCTATAAACCTTGTTTCTAATAATTTCTATTGAAATTTCTTATAACATATATTTATAATCTTTATATATTTCTTATTCTATGTAATCCTTTGCTAAAGCAAGTATTCCTACTTTTTTAGCACCCGCTTCTAACAATACTTTTTTACATTCATTTAGAGTACTTCCAGTTGTATAAATGTCATCAAAAATTATTACGTTTTTGTCTACAATTTTTTCTTTATTTTTTATCTCATAAATTCCGTACTACATCATTAATTCTTTCTTTTAAACTTTTTGTACTTTGTGGCTTTATGTTTTTTGTTTTTATTATTACATTATTATAATAAAACAATTTTTTTGTATCTTTATACTGTAGACTTGTTGATTTTTTATTTTTATCTGTTAATTCCTTTAATTTTCTATCGTTATGTAAATTATATTGTTTTACTAGTTCTTCAGCTATTAATTGAGATTGATTATAACCTCTTTGTTTCAATCTTTTTTTATGCAATGGAACTGAAAGTATTATATCATAAGATTTCAAATATTTGCATAACTTTTTATTTTTTAATAGCATTTTTGTAAATGTTTTATATAAATATGATTTATCATCAAATTTATATTTTAAAATTAATTCTCTAATTTTTCCTGCATAGTTATATGCGAAAAATATTTCTTTGTGTTGCCTTTTTATCTTAAATCTTTCTAGTATCTTAAAGCAGTCTTCACAAATATAATCTCCTAATTTTCCACAAATGCCACACTTTGTAGGGAAAAATATATCAATAATTTTTTCTATAATGTTTAATATTTTTTTCTGCAAAATCTTTTCTTTAATTAGTCTTCTCCTAACATTTCTATTTTGTATTTTAATCCTGTATTTCTCTTTTTAGTAACAACATTATTAATCATATATTCTATTACCTTTTTACTTCCAATCATAAGTAATTTATTTTTTGCTCTTGTCATACCTGTATATAATACATTTCTAGTAAGTAGCATTGGCGATGCATTTATTATTGGAAATATAACTTCATTAAATTCACTTCCTTGTGATTTATGTACTGTAATTGCATAAGAATGTTCTATTTGCTCTAAATCTGCAATTTCATATATTGCTATTTTGTCATCATCAAATTTTATTTTTATTTTTCCTTCACTATTATCTATCTCAACAATTTGACCCATTTCTCCATTAAATATCCCTACTCCTCTTTCTAAGTCTCTTACCCATGCAATGTCGTAATTGTTTTTTGTTTGCATTACTTTGTCACCTTCTCTAAATACGCTATCTCCAAACTTTTTTTCTGATTTAAAATGGTCGGAAGGATTAAATTTTTCTTGCAATAATTTATTTAAGTTTTTAGTTCCTAAATCTCCTTTTTTAGTTGGTGTAATTATTTGGGTATCTTTTGAATACAAATCTAATATCATTTCTTGAGCTTTTATTATATTTTGCTCCGGTAAAAAAATAAGATCATCTATTGTATCTTGATTTTTCTCATCTTCTTCAAGAAAATCTATTCCATCATTTACTTTATGGCTATTTACAATTATTTTGCTCTTTGCTGCTTGCCTGAAAATTTTATTTAATGTTATATATGGTATTTTTTTAGATTCAATTATGTCTTTAAGTACACTTCCTGGTCCTACTGATGGAAGTTGGTCTGTATCACCTACTAAAATTAATTTAGTTCCTTTATATATTCCTTTTAAAACATAGTTCATTAAAAACATATCAACCATTGATACTTCATCTATAATGACTACATCTCCATCTATCGGAGCTACTTCTATATCAGGATTTGGCTTTTCATCAGCAAATTTTCCTATCTCTAATAGTCTATGGAGCGTTTTTGATTCTTCTCCTGTAGCTTCAGTCATTCTCTTTGCAGCCCTACCTGTTGGCGCACATAAAACTACTTTTTTTCCTTCTTGTTTGTATAAATCTATTATAGTTTTTATAATTGTGGTTTTTCCTGTACCTGGTCCTCCTGTTATTATTGCTACATTATTGTCATTAATTATTTCTACTGCTTCCTTTTGTTTCTCTGATAGTTCAATATCACTTACTTGACTAATCTTTTTTTTAAGATTTTTTATTTGCTTAATATTTTGGGATTGATTTAAGTCTATTATTTTATTTGCAATATTTTTTTCAGTAGCATAAAAGTCTGCAAGATAAATCCAATTTGTGATAGAAAGATTATTTTTTCCATCTTTGCTTTCTATTTCTTCTCTATTTTCTACTACTATCTGCTCTTTGGCCTTTAAATCTTTTATCCCATCTAATACATCATCTTCTTGAATTCCTAACAAATTACTAACAAAAGTTATTAAATTACCCTCTAGTACACAAGAATGTCCATTTACTGATGCTAAATTAAGAGCATGTTTTATACCTATTCCTATTCTTCTTAAATTGCTTTTCTCAATTCCAATACTTAATGCCATTCTATCTATTTGTGCAAAGTCTACTTTTAAACTTAAATCACACAATATGTATGGGTCTTCTTCAATTTTATTAATTGTATCCATACCAAGTTTTTTATATATTGTATTTGCACTTGCTGGTGATATTCCAAATTTTTCTAAATATTTTACAATTTGCCAAAGGTCAAAATTTTCTATAAAAGATAGTGATATTTCTTCTGCTTTTTCTTTTGTTATTCCTTTTACCTTAGTTAATTCTCCTGGTTCATTTTTTATTATTTCAATAGTAGCATCTCCAAATTTTTTTACAATCTTTTTTGCAGTTGCAGGTCCTACTCCTTTTATTGTTCCATTAGCTAAGTATCTTTCTAATGATTCTAAAGTCTCAGGCATAACTTTTTCAAATGTATCTACTTTAAATTGTTCTCCATATTCAGGATGATTAACAAATTTACCTATTACTTTTAAATTATCTCCTTTATTTACAAATGGCAAATAACCGACAATTATTGTGTCGGTAGTATCAGTATATAATGATGCTATTGTATATCCATTTACATCATTTTTATATATTATGTCTTCTACTTCTCCTGTAAGTTCCACTTTAATCTTCCTTAAATATTAATCACTATTGATTGTTAAAATACTTTCATATAATATAAAAAAGATGTCTTTCTTAGAGTATAAAAAACGACATTTTGTACAATAATTGTTATATCATACAAAATATCGTATGTAAAGTTCTTTCGTATGCTAAATTTCTACATATTTCTACATTTTACAATTTCCATTCTTTTTCTAAATCGTCAAAAATATCTTTTTTGTCATATTTATTATAATAGTATGAATATCCAGTATCCTGATCCACATATGAACTTGCTGAATCATATATTGAGGCTCCTACTCCTACTACCATAATTATCACAAACAATATTGGAAGTACAACAATTCCTAATATAAAACCTATTAAAGCTGGTATTCCACAAGATTTTGCGTATGCTTTTTCAGATGAATATTTTACTGCAAAAAGTATTAAACCAACTAATGGAACAAAGAAACATAAAATTCTTAATATTACTGGTGCTTTTTCTTGACTTGCATTAGCATTTACATTATTTGCTGCTTGATTTTGAGCATTATTAACTGGTTGTTGTGTCGTAACATTTAGGTTATTTGAATTATTTATTGGATTTTGATATTGATTCATATTTGAATCCATATTTTGATTTATACCTTGATTCATATTTGAATCGAAATTTTGACTTGCACTTTGATTCATATTTGAATTATAGTTTTGGTTTACTCCTTGATTCATATTTGGATCATAGTTTTGACTTACACCTTGATTCATATTTGAATCGAAATTTTGACTTGCACCTTGATTCATATTTGAATCGAAATTTTGACTTGCACCTTGATTCATATTTAAATCATAGTTTTGACTTTCTCCTTGATTCATATTTGGATTCATACTTGAGTCTATGTTTTGGCTTGGATTTTGGTTTAAATTTTGATTAACATTTTGATTTTCGTTATTTTCTTCCATTTCATTATTCCTTTCTTTTATTTTCATTGCGTTTATTATATATATAAAATTTAATAATTGCAACAAAAACAAAAAAATAAATCTCAAAATATTATATTATATTTGAGATTTATTTTTTTATTTATCTTTTTTACTAATACAATTTATCTATAAATTTTATTTCACATTTTTTATAAATAGATTTATTAATACATTCCTCCCATTGCTGCATCTTGACCATGTCCTCCACAATCACATTGTTTTTCAGGAATTTCCGCAACTATTGCTTCTGTAGTTAATATCATTGATGCTACTGATTCTGCATTTTGAAGTGCACTCCTTGATACCTTTGTTGGGTCAACTATTCCTGCTTTTTTCATATCAACATATTTTTCTTCTTTTGCATCAAATCCTATTCCTTCTTTTTCTTTCTTTACATTTGATAAGATAACTGCTGGCTCTAATCCTGCATTTACTGCAATTTGTCTTACTGGTTCTTCTAATGCTCTTAAAATTATCTTTCCACCTAATTTCTCATCTCCTGAAAGTTCTTCTACAGATTTTTCTACTTTAGGAATTATATTGATATAAGCTGTTCCTCCACCTGCTACTATTCCTTCTTCGACTGCTGCTCTTGTTGCAGATAGTGCGTCTTCTATACGAAGCTTTTTGTCTTTCATTTCAACTTCTGTAGCTGCTCCAACTCCTATTACAGCAACTCCACCTGCTATTTTTGCTAGTCTTTCTTGTAATCCTTCTTTTTCATATTCACT
>CANRLA010000093.1 GCA_947631315.1 uncultured Clostridia bacterium
ACAGAAAAGATATAGAAAGAATGAACAAAGCTATTGAAAAATCAATACAAGAAGATGAAAAAGCTGATTATTATGCAGATAAAGTTGAATCTATGCAAAGCGATAATGTTATTTCATCAGATGACCCAAAGGCTATTGAAAAATTAGAACAGAAGTTAAAATCACTAGAAGAATATAAAACAAGAGTAAAGTCAAGAGAACACCAAGCTTATGAATTATATAATCTTAATTCAGAAATGAAAAGAATTAAAGATAGAATAAAAGAATTAAAAGAGCTAGAAGAATTGGATTTTGAGGATATAGAATTTAAAGATGGCAAGGTAATACATAACAAGGGAATAAATAGAATACAATTTATCTTTGATACAATTCCTGATGAGGAAACAAGAACAATTTTAAAAAGTCATGGGTTTAAATGGTCAAGATATGAAAAAGCATGGCAAAGATTATTTAACAAGAATTGTATTTATGCAACAAAAAGAATTTTAGAAGAAATAAAAAAACAGGAGGATTAGAAGCTATGAACAAAACTGAAATGATAAAAGATTTATTTATAAACTATATTGGAAATGGAAATTCAACAAAGAAGGAAATTGCTTTAATGGAGAATATAGATAAAAATATGAGTACATTAAATAAAATCCTTAATAAGAAGTGTAAAAAGAAATTAAATAAACTATGCAATGATTATGACAAAATAAATGAAATTGAAGTAGAACAAGCTTTTACAAGAGGATTTTCTTACGCAGTACAACTTATGGCAGAAGCATTTAGTCAAAAACAGATGATAAATTAATATATAGGACATTCAAATCAGGTTGGCGATATTAACTATAAAAATTTATAACTGGTAAAATTAGCCTAGTAAATATAAAAAACAATTAAAATTGATTTTCAAAAGATAATATATGATATAATAAGTAAAAACATATAAAGAAAGGAAATGTTAAAAATGACTAATGAGGATTTTTTAAATCATTTTGATTCAATTTTTAATACTGAAACCATAAAGAGAGTAAACTTGCAAGATAAGAAGTTATTGATAGAATTATATAGACGACTTGAAGAAGATTTATTAACTACTAATCAAGAATATAAAGAGGTCAGAAAAAGGTGGAAAAAAATAGATGAAGTTTTTACTAAATCACTTACAGATGAACAATTAAAGCTTTATGATAAATTTGATGAATTGCGTAATGAAATGCACAGTATTGAATTTGAACAAGTCTTTATTTTTGGTTATATAATAGCAAAAGAACTAGACAACGAATCAAAGTTAAAAGATGCCTAATTACTGGGCATCTTTTAATTATCAATTAAGAAATCTAAAAACTTTATAAAATATTTCTTATTTTCATCAGATAAAGAATTATATTTATTTATGATTTCATTTATAATTATATCTTGATTATTGATATTTCTAATAACTTCTGGAATATCAGTCCTTCCTAGTAAATAATCTGTACTACAATTAAAATAATCAGCAAGTTTAATTAAATTATCTATATTAGGTTTACTATTCCCTATTTCAAAATGAGAAATGACTTCTTGTGATAAGCCAACATCTATCCCTACTTTAGTTTGAGTTAAATTTTTCTTCTCTCTTAATTTCTTTAAATTTTCCATTTTAAAATCAGTAGCCACAACTTGTACCTCCTAATCTAATAATAAAATTATACAAGAAATTAGCGTCTGTGCTAGAACATATAATAATAAATATTATTCGCATATCTTGTAAAAAATATTAGAAAATGATATAATACAACCGAATATTATAGAAAACAATTATAGAAGAAATGAGGAATAATACAAAAAATGAGCAACATTTTAGGAGGCAAGATAACAATAAATAATGATGAAGAACTGAAGGTTGAAAGAACATTGGAATTAAAGAAACAAAATGAAGAAATTAAATTACTAAAACAAAAATTAGAACAGCATTTTGAGTTTGAAATTATTGATTACATTGTAGCTGATATAGTAGAACATGAGGATTATAACCATTTTTGTTTAATGGTAAGTTTAGCAACTGTAAATGAGAGAATATCAGAAGAAAATGCTATAAGACTTAAAAATGAAATAAAAGAAATATCAAGTATAAATAGCAATTATGACAAATTGAACAAAGACAGAATAAAGGGACATTTTAAGGTATGAAGTTATATTGAGTTAAATAAGAAAAAGGCACAGAAACCAATATCGTTTGTTATTTGGATAGATAAAATAAGGATAATCTATAAAAAGGGGGAGAAATTATGATTTGTAAGAAATGTGGAAATGAAGTAAGCGAAGATGAGAAATTTTGTAGTAAATGTGGAAAGAAAGTAAAAAGAGATAATAAGAACACAAATAAACATAAGAAGTGGTTTATTGTTATTTTCACTATTGCAGTAATTCTAATTATAGGTGTTGCAGTAGGAATTGGTATAAATATTAAAAACAATTCAAATACAATCAAGGATAATCAAGATTCCACTATTGCAAATAAAGACATTGTAATAATAGATGAAGGAGTAATAAGAGAAGCAAAATATAACTTTACATTAGAAGATGTAAAAAGGTCAATGGATAATACTTGTAAACAAAATAATACGAACAATTATACAGATTTTGAGGAAAGTGTATCAGAAACAGAAGTAATAAACTATATATCATATAAAAATGAAGATGATAGAGAAATGGAGAAAGAATTGAAGTTGAAACAGTAGATAATTATGTTTTAAGTATAACCTTTGTTTACCCAGATAGTGTAAAAAGTCAAAATCTATCAGGAAGTGAAGATGTATTTTTCAACATATTAAAAGATAATGGAACAGAAGAATATGCAAATAAAATCAAATCAATAATTACAAAGTTACCAATGAACAAAAATCAATATTATAATAATACACTATGTTACAAAGGTTATTATGAAGTTGATAAAGCAACAGTATATTCAATAAGTGCAACATCAGAGAGAAGTTATAATGCAATGAAAGAGGGTAGCGAAGAATTCTTTATAACAGATGAAAGTGAGACAGAAAGTAATACAAGTACAAATATGATAGATAGAGCAACCTTTGTAAATAATCTATCAGAAGAAGATAAAGAATATTTAAAAAGTTACTTAAAATCTAATTTTGATTTTACAAATAGCGATAACTATGTAGCAACAGAAGAAGATAGTTTTATAGAAGATAGATTTGATATTATGGGTAATGAGATAATTTATACATATTTACAAGCAAATAAGCCAAGAGGTTGGGATAATAGAGCAGGTGGTTATAAATTGATAGCGTCATATTTTTCAATTTCTCCAGTATCAGATATTCCTAGTAATTGGAAAGAGATAGACTTTTCAGAGCTACCAAATTATATAGCAGTAGCAAAACTAAAAGAAGAACAAGTTGCTTCTTTATATGGAAATGGAACAACAGATGAAGAATTAGAAACAGCCAAAAAAGAAGCCTATACCCAAATAGAAAAACAGTTAAATATATACAAAGAAAGAATTGGAGCATCTCTTTCAAAAGATGAGTTAAAACTAATAGGAGATTACTATTTAACATACTTGTATAGTTATTCAAACCCTGAATTAAAAAAAGATGGTTTTTCAACAGATAGCCTAAAAATAGGTGGAACTAAACCTGAATGGAATAATAATATTTTAGATAGACCAGAATATTATTGTAAAATATTAGAAAATGATAAGGTTTTATTCATTACATACTTTAAAAAGTCAAAACCAGCACAAAGTTATAAAGAGAAAGATGGAAGTGAATATTATGCCGTTGGTTGTTTAGTAGATGTTAATGTAAAGAATATACCACTATATTTTAGAGAACAACTTGTATTAACAAATTCCTCATCATCAGAGTTAGGGAGACTAATAGATAATTTTTCATTAAATAGTTTAGCACAACTAATAGAATTTAATTGTGTAACAAAACCATCTAGCGAAGTTTATTTTGAAACATCAATAGAAGAAGTATATGGTGGAAATGACTGTAATCAAGTTGCAGATAAATTTATAAATAGTATTTGTGAACATTTTGGAGTATAGAAATAGTTTAAATAAAACAAATTTATTTTTAATAAGACTTGGAGTTTACAAATATAGAAAGATATGTTAATATAACAAATGTAAAATTTGAAAATTAAATATAATCTTATAGAGAGATGGAGATGTTAAAAGATGTGCTTGAAGCTCCACAGCAACCTACTGTAAAAGGCAAGGTGCTAAATCACAATATATGAGATAACTTATATATCGCTTGTAGGAGTTATCTTACAAGCTTTTTTCTTCTTTATGAGGTTAGGAAAGAAGGTAAAAATGGGAAAAAACAAGGATTACATATTGCATAATTTAGACTTTGAAATACCAATTTCTTTTTGGGTAATGTACCTCGACAATTTTTTAGGAAAAGAGAAAGCAGAAGAGTTTTATGAGTATCTTATAAATGCACGAGATATAAAAAGGAAGAATGATATTAGAAATTTAATGTCCTGTATAGGATTTTCAATTTATGATTTATCATATAACGAACAACTAGCATTTATTAGCATATTTAAGCCATTTGATACTGAAAGTAAATTACTAGCTAATATGAATAACGGTGTTGATTGTGTATTTGAACATTATAAAAAGAAAAATCTAAAATTGCTAGAAGATATTAAAAAATTAGGTTATTCCTGTGAACATACAAAATTTAATTGGAAGGACA
>CANRLA010000094.1 GCA_947631315.1 uncultured Clostridia bacterium
GGTTTACACGGCTAGATGTATCACTACATCTACGGTGAGCTCTTACCTCGCCTTTTCACCCTTACCATTGCTGGCGGTTATTTTCTGTTGCACTTTCCTTAAGGTTAACCTCACTTGACGTTATCAAGCATCATTGCTCTATGGAGCCCGGACTTTCCTCATACGCTACCTTTCGGTCTTGCTATATGCGACCATTCAATTTACTAAATTTAATTGTACTATCCTTTTTTTATTTTGTCAATTAAAAATTTATTACTTTATAGAAATACATTTGCTTTTTATTTAATATTATAAATTAATTATTTTACTATTATATCACTATAGAATTTTATAATTTATTATTGAATTTTAAAGTCTATTAATGAATTTATTTTTGGTCGCAAATGATGAATGTACATAAGTATTAAGTGTTATTGTAACATTAGCATGTCCTAAAATCTCGCTTAAAGATTTTACGTCCATACCAACGTTAATACACCTTGTTGCAAATGTATGTCTTAATGTATGATATTTTTTATAGCTTACTTTTGCCTTTTTTAGAACTTGTCTATATGTATATCTATAACAAATAGGTTCAATCCATTTATTTTTATTTCCTGACAAAATGAATGCATCTTTTGGGTAATTCTTAGAAAAAAATTTTAGAATTATATATAAATTATTATTGATGGGAATTTTACGCATTGATTTTTGAGTTTTTGGTGTAGTATAAATTACCTTTGTATTTCTTCTACTAACATAAACTCTTTGAAGTGTATGTGTAACATTTATAATTCTATTATCAAAATCAATGTCTCCCCATTTTAGGGCGCATACCTCCCCTATCCTTAATCCAGTGTACATACTTATTACTATGCCAAGTTCTTTAATGTCATTTAATTTTATGCATTTTCTTTCTATTTTTCTTTTTTCTTTTTCTGTAAAAATTGAAATTTCTTTTTTATAAATTGTAGGTGTAGATACAAGACTTAATTTAAAGTTTACATCGTATTTTACTTCCGCAAACTTTAATATGCATTTTAAAATAACAACAGTATCTTTAACCGTTTTGCTAGATAATTGTTTCATTAATTCCTCAACAAAAGAATTAAAATCATAATTTAATAATTCCTCTAATGTTTTTTCTCCTATAACACTAAAAAATTTGTTTGAAATCAAATATTTATAGTTTAAATATGTAGATTCCTTAATTTTGTTTTTTTTAAATAATAACCATTCATTTGCTATATCGTTAAATTTTACATTTTTATTTTTAATATAATTTTCCATATCATTTCCTCCTATTTTATTATTAGTTTATTTATAATATAATTAAAAAAATTAATAAATAATTTTAATAAAAAATAGGAAAATATTTCTTGTTTTTTATAATATTTAACGATTTTTAATCAAAATCCAACAAAAGTTTACATTTACATAATAATATTATGTAACACCAAAAAGTGCTACTTTTTTGTAGCACTTTTATAAAATAATAAATTTTTATCATTTTTATATGTTTTTCATAGATAACTTTACTTTTTGTTTTTCAAAATCTATTCCAATTACTTTTACCTTTACTATATCTCCAATTGAAACTACATCAGATGATTTTCTTACAAATTTATCACTCAATTCTGATATATGAACTAATCCATCATGCTTTACTCCAACATCAACAAATGCACCAAAATCAGTTATATTTCTAACTGTACCTGTTAATACCATATTTTCTTTTAAGTCTTCAAATTTTAGTACATCACTACGAAGTATTGGTTTTGGCATATCCTCTCTAGGATCTCTACCAGGTTTTGATAATTCTTTTATAATGTCATTTAGTGTAATCTCCCCTACTTCTAATTCACTAGCCGTTTTTGCTACATTAATTGCTGAAAGTTTTGATTTAATTTCTTGGAGTTTTTCTTTATCTAAAATATCTTCTTTTTTATATCCAATGTTATTTAAAAGTTTTTCTGTGGCACTGTAACTTTCAGGGTGAACAGCTGTTATTTCAAGTGGATTTTTACCATCAGGAATTCTTACAAATCCTGCACATTGTTCAAATGCTGCCTTACCTAATTTAGGAACTTTTAATAGTTCTTTTCTTTCTTTAAATTTACCATTCTCATCTCTATATTTTACTATGTTTTTTGCAACACCTGAATTAATTCCTGCAACATAAGATAAAAGAGATGATGTAGCAGTGTTTAAATCAACTCCTACTTCATTAACTGCATCTTCAACAACTCCAGCTAAACTTTCTGATAATTGTTTTTGGTCAACATCATGTTGGTATTGTCCAATTCCAATTGCTTTAGGATCAATTTTTACAAACTCGGCAAGTGGATCTTGAAGTCTTCTTGCAATTGAAATTGCACCTCTTAATGAAACATTTAAGTCAGGATATTCTTCAGTTGCTAATTTTGATGCAGAATAAACTGATGCGCCTGCCTCACTTACGATTGTATAATAAACATCAACGCCTGTTTGTTCTTTTAATTCTTTTATAGTATCTGATACAAATATTTCTGATTCTCTTGAAGCTGTTCCATTGCCTATTGCAATCATATTAATATTATCTTTTTTAATTAATCTAATTAGCTCTTTTTTTGAACCTTCTATATCATTTTGTGGTTCTGTTGGATAAACAACTCCTGTATCTAAAACTTTACCTGTTTCATCTATTACTGCAAGTTTACAACCAGTTCTATAAGCAGGATCAAAACCAAGTACTGTAAGACCTTTTAAAGGAGCGCCTAATAAAAGTTGTTTTGCATTTTTTCCAAATACACTAATTGCTTGTTTATCTGCTTTCTCTGTTAAATCTGATCTTATTTCTCTATCAACAGATGGTTCAATCAATCTTTCAAAGCTATCTACTATTGCTTCTTTTATTAATTCTGCCCTATCTCCATTAGTCTTTATCATTTTATGACAAATCAATTCTATAATCTTATCTACATTTTTATTAATTTTAACTTTTAAAAATTCTTCTTTTTCTCCCCTATTAATTGCTAATATTCTATGACTTGGAATTGTAGATATTTTCTCACTAAATTCATAATACATTTCATAAGGTGATTTTTCATCTTTTTTTGAAGCTGATGTTTCAATTATTCCTTCTCTATAATAAATGCTTTTTATTTTCTTTCTAAAATCAGGATCATCTGAGACAATTTCAGCAATGATGTCTTTTGCACCAGCAATAGCAGAATCAATATCAGGAACTTCATCTGTAATAAATTCTTTTGCAACATCTACTATCGGAGTATTATCTTTTTGTTCCAATATATTTTGTGCTAAAGGTTCTAATCCTTTTTGTTTAGCAATTATTGCTCTTGTTTTTTTCTTCTGCTTGTATGGTCTATATATGTCCTCAACTTCAGCAAGAGTTAAAGCATTTTCAAGATTAACTCCAATTTCATCTGTCCATTTTTCTTGATTAACTATTGAATTTTTAACTTCTTCTTTTCTCTTTTCTAAATTTCTTAAATATGTAAGTCTATCATTTAAATTACGCAAAACTTCATCACTTAAGTTTCCAGTAACTTCTTTTCTGTACCTTGCAATAAATGGTATTGTATTACCTTCATCAATAAGTGCAATAGTTTTTTCTACTTGATATTCCTTAATATTTAGTTCTTCAGCAATTATATTTGTTATGTTCATATTTTTCCTTCCTTATTTAAAATTTTATCCATTGATTTATAAAGTTTATCATATAAGACATTCTTTTTCAAGGCTTGCAACATAGCAATTAGCCACACATTAATAATCTATTAAGTATTTTTTCTTTTGGGGTAAAATAACTTGTTAGTATTATTATTTTTTGAATTGGATTAAAAAATTTATGTAGTAAGAAAATATCTCTTATTCTAAATTTAATTTTTTTATTTTTTACAATATAACTACAAGTAAACATTTTACAAGTTAAACATTTAGTAGAACATCGCTTATTAATTAAATATTTACATTGTACTATTTTATTTGAAAATAAACTTTTAAAATGCCTACAACATCCACAAGTACAATTAAAATCTCTTTTTGCAATACACTTATCATCTTTAAAATCACAAATATTTTTACATACAAATTCATTATCTAAATAATCACACACAGTATCATAAATATAATCATATTTTTCTAATTTAGTTGGCAATAACATAACTTTTATAGACTTAATTAAATCAAAAATATGTATTTTATCATTTTTATTATAATTGAAAACAATAACTTGAAAAAAATTCTTTAAGCTCTTTTTATTAATATTTTTAATTTTTCTAAAAATTTTATCCTTCTCTTTTACAATGTTATTGCAATCTAATGCAAATGTTAATATTTCATTATCTTCATTTAAATTTTTTAATTTACTATGATATTTATAATTGCCTTTAGTTTCAGTTAAAAGATAAATATGTGAAATATTAGGTTTATCAATTTTTTCTATATCATTTATTTTTTTATCTAATTTTACTTTATAATATACTTCCATTTTAATATTTTCCTTTTTTGAAAAAAGCCGAATTCTTAATGTGAATCCAGCTTTTACTAAGGTTTAGTAGGCTATAGATTGCCAGCCATATCCTTTGATATATTATAACTCATTATACATAATGTGTCAAATTAGTATTACATTGTGATAGTGTCAATTTTTTTCGGGGAAATTTTATTAAAAAATTTTATACCCTCAAAATTGTTTTATAATTAAGCTATT
>CANRLA010000095.1 GCA_947631315.1 uncultured Clostridia bacterium
TTGAATACTCCTTCCTAAGCGTATAAAACTATTATAACATTTCTACGCTTTCGTGTCCAAAATCTATCTTAACACCAAACTGACCATAAATGGCCCTTCTTCTATACTTCGGTGCAAAAACTATATGATATTTGCAATTCCACTTACTATGTGATAGATTATTTATATCGTCTTTCATTGATGATATCCTCCTTTGTTTATAATAATTTTACAGTTGGCAAACTATATTCTTATTATAATCTTGGAGGATTTTTCATACAATGCTATCGCTTTTTTTGAACCACGCGCATAGCACGTGGTTTTCATTTATACAAGAAAATCCACGGGTTTTACCCGTGGATGGTTATTAGATATTAATTATAATATTTTAATTAATAAACTTAAAAAATATATTTTTGTAATAATATTGTAAAATAATTATATAAATGATAAAATAAAGATGCTTATATATCTTTATAAAGGAGGGTATATATTTGAAAGAAATAGAAGACATTTTAGGAAAAGACAATATTATGTACAATGAACCAATGTCAAAGCACACTTCATTTAAAGTCGGTGGTCCTGCTGAAATATTTGCACAAATTAGTTCAGAGGATAAAGTAAAAGAAATTTTAAAATTTTGTAAAGAAAATAATATAAAAGTTACTGTAATAGGAAATGGCACTAATATCTTAGTCTCTGATAAAGGAATTAAGGGATTAGTTATAAAATATATAGCAAATGATATGAAAATAGATAAAGAAACAGGGATTGTTGTTTGTTCAGGAGGTGTATTAAATCCAGTTTTAGCAAAAATTTTACTAGAAAATGAATTATCAGGCTTTGAATTTGCATCAGGAATTCCTGGTACCATTGCAGGTGCTATATACATGAATGCAGGAGCATATAAAGAAGAAATAGCAAATATAGTTAGAAATGTTAAATATATAGATATTGATACAAATGAAATTAAAACTCTAAATAATAAAGAGTTGGGTTTTTCATATAGAAAATCTATTTTTCAAAAAATTAATGTAGTTATTTTAGAAGTTGAATTAAAGCTAACAAAAGGGAAAAAAGAAGAAATACAAGAAAAGATGCTTGAATATAAAGCAAGAAGAATATCTACACAACCACAGGATTATCCAAATGCAGGAAGCACATTCAAAAGAGGAAATGACTTTTTAACAGCGAAGCTTATTGATGAAGCTGGTCTTAAGGGATACAAAATTGGTGGAGCTAAAGTTTCTGAAAAACACGCAGGATTTATTGTAAATACAGGAAATGCTACATCAGAAGATATAATTAATTTAATTGAATATATAAAAAAAGTAATATATGAAAAATATGGGAAGAGAATAGAAACAGAAGTGAGGTTTATCAAATAATGGGATTTTTTAAATGGTTTAAATCAAGAGCAAAAATGAAAAGATGGATTTTACTGAACTTAATTGGAGTAGTTTTAGTATGTTTTGGAATTGCAAAATTAATAGATGCAAAAACTCTTAATGTAGCAGAAATAGTTACTGTTGTTATATCATTTGTTCTAGGTTTTACTTTTTTAGTTTTAGGTACAGTATTTATGCAAAAAAGGATGTTAGAGCTTTTAGTAGAGGAAAGTGATACAAGAAAAGAAACTAACAATATAAATACACTTATATTTAATAAAAAAGTTTATAATCAAGGACCAAAAATTGTGGTCATTGGGGGAGGTAGTGGACTTAATACTGTTTTAAGAGGATTAAAAAATTATACAGACAATATAACTGCAATAGTTACAGTATCAGATTATGGTGAAACGCCTACAGATTCTAGAAAAGCATTAGAGATATTACCATTAAATGATATTAAAGAAAGTTTAATGGCTCTTGCGTATGACGAGAATGAAATGGGGAGCTTATTAAATCATGTTTTTACATCAGGAAAATTAAAAAATTTATCATTTGGAGATATATATTTCCTAGCAATGGATGAAGTTTATAAGAATTTTGCAAAATCTATAGAAAATTCTGGTGAAGTTCTTAACATGACAGGAAAAGTTTTACCAGTAACTTTAGAGCCTATTAATATCTGTGCAGAACTTGAAGATGGATATGTTATAGAAAATAGAGACAAAATTCCTGAAATTGTGGAACAAACAAAAAATAAAATTAGCAGAATATACATAAATCCAACAAATACTAGACCAGCACCAGGTGTTATAGATGCAATTAATGAAGCTGATGCAATAGTAATAGGACCAGGAAGTCTCTATACGAATGTAATTCCTAATCTTTTAGTTAAAGGAATTGCTAAAGCCGTTAAAGAATCAAAGGCAATAAAGGTTTATGTAAGTAATATAATGACAGAGGCTGGACAAACTGATGAATATAAATTATCAGATCATATTAAGACAATAAGAGATTATGTTGGGGAAGGCATAATTGACTATTGTATTTATGATACTGGAGAAATAATTCCTGAATTTGTTCAAAAATATAATGAAGAAGGAAAAGATATAGTTATACCAGATACTCAAAAAGCAAAAGAATATGGAATTAAACTTATACAAAGAAATTTATCAAACATAGAAAATGATAAGGTAAGACATGATTCTGATGTAATTGCAAGTACAATAATTCAATTAATATGTGATGAACTTCAATTTCAAGATATGCAAAATGATAGTCAGTATCTAATGTTAAATTCAAGATTGAAAGAATCAAAAAGACAAATTCGTAAAAGAGAAAGAAAAGAAAGAAAGTTTAGAAAATCAGGAAGAAAACAATTTGAAAGAAAAAAAGATGATAGTAAATTTAAAGAAAAATATCAAAAAAGAATACAATCAATAAAAGAAAGTGATACAAAAACAGAAGAAAGAAAAAAGAAAGCAAGTAAATCAATATTCAAAAAACTGGCTGATATGGATTCATCTACTAAATATAAAGATATGCTTTCAAAACAAGAAACAGCAGAAACGAAGCTTTTTGATGCGGTCTCACAACTTGGAATTATAAAAAATTCAAAATTAGATTTAGATGATGAGGAACTAGATGAAAAAGATAGTAAAAAAAGAACATCTAAAAATACCAAAAAAACAACTAAGAATATAGCTAAGAAAAAAAGTAATAAGAAAAGCAAATAGTTTAAAAGCAAATAATTAAAAAGCAAATAGCTTAAAAGCAAACAATTAAAAAGCCAATAAATTAAAAACAAATAATGTAATTCAAAAAATAAAAAACAAATGAATAAGTATAAAAAATGAAAAATCAAATAAAAAAATTAAACAAAAAATATAGGAGAAACAAATGAGAGAATGGATAATTACAAATGGATTAGGGGGATATAGTGCTTCAACTGATTTTGGAGGAATGAACACTAGAAAATATCATGGACTTTTAGTAGCTGCAATGAATCCTCCTTATAATAGAAAATTAATACTTTCAAAATTAGATGAAAGTATAGAAATAAACGGAAAGAAAACAATATTATATACTAATAAAGCAAATGGAGAAATAACAGAAGGTCATAAAAAGCAAATTAGTTTTGAAAAAGATATTATTCCTATTTATACATATAAGGTGTCAAAGGTAATAATAGAAAAAACAATTTGTATGATACATGAAAAAAATGCAGTGGCAGTAATATATAGAATAGTTAACCAAAAGTCAAAAACTAAATTTAATTTGACGCCTATATTAAATTACCGTGATTTTCATGCACTTACTAATAATTTAAAATTTAATTTTACACAAAAAATATTTGAAAATCAGGAAAAAGTTCAAATTGAGTTTGAAAAAAATCAAATAGTTAATATGTATGTAAAAGATGCAAAGTATGAATCTTATGATAACGACATTTTTTACAATATGGAATATGATGTTGAAAAAGAAAGAGGTTTTGACTACACTGAAAATCATCTTGTACCAGGGACATTTACTGTTGAACTTAAGCCAAACGAAGACAAAGAAATAGTATTTATTTGTTCTACAGGTGATAGAAACGGTATATCAATTGATGAAATTACAAATTTAGACGGTAAACAAATAATACAAGATGAACTTGAAAGAATTAACAAACAAATAGACCAATCAAAACTTTTAAATAAAACATCAAAGAAAATTAAAGATAAAGAATTATATAAAGATTTAGTAAAAGAATATATTGTAGCGACCGATAATTTTATAGTAAAAAGGCAGTCAAATAAACTTCATACAATAATTGCCGGTTATCCTTGGTTTAGCGATTGGTGTAGAGATACATTGATTTCATTCGAGGGCTTGTTATTAATACCTAAAAGATTTGATATAGCAGAAGAAGTATTGTTAGGTTGTATAGATAAGGCTAAAGATGGATTAATTCCTAATAGTTATTCAGAATATACAGGAAAGCCATTATATAATAGTGCTGATAGCTCGCTTTTGTTTTTTGAAGCAGTAAATAAATATCTACAATATACAAAAAATTATGATTTTGTAAAAGATAAATTATATAGTGAAATGAAAAATATCATAAATAAATATATAGATGGTATACAACTAGATGGAAATAATATTTATTTAGATGATATAGATTATTTAATAGTATCAGGAACGCCTAAAACACAAAATACATGGATGGATGTAAAAATAGATGGAAAAGCAATAACTCCAAGAAATGGTAAAGTTGTTGAAATAAATGCGTTATTTTATAATGCACTAAAAGTTATGCAAGATTTGAACAA
>CANRLA010000096.1 GCA_947631315.1 uncultured Clostridia bacterium
AACAATATCATTTTTGGTACTCTCTTTCAATATTTTATTTTCAATGTAAGTGTGACATATCTATTTTAAACCTATATTTCAAAAATTTATTATTTATTTATTTTTTTTATTTTCTTGACTATTTGTGTAAAATTTTGATATGATATATTGGAAATAAAAGAAACTAAAGATTATGAATGTTATTTAAGAAATTTTGTCCACATTTTTTGTAATATTTGTGGATATTAAATAACGTTTTTTAATTTTGTATACTATGACAAAAGGGGTAAGGCAATGTCTAATGAAACTCTAAATGACCTTTGGATTAAAGCAAAGGATTTATTAAAGGAAGAAACTACTGTAATTACTTATGAAACATGGATTCAACCATTAGAATTAAAAAGCATTAATGATAACGTTATTGTTTTAATCGCAACAAACTCATTTCAAAGAGATACTGTAGAATCAAGATATATGGATTTACTAACAAATACATTTAATTTTCTTACAAATAAGAAATGTAAAATATTTATAAAATTAAATAACGAAGAAAATAATATATTAAATCAAATCCCTAGCATCACTACAAATAAAGTTTTACTAGATTCAGGCCTTAGTCTTAAATATACATTTGATACTTTTGTTGTAGGTAGTAATAATAAATTTGCTCAGGCTGCTGCAATGGGGGTAGCTGAAACTCCTGGTTCAAAATATAATCCATTTTTTATATATGGGGGAGTAGGGTTAGGAAAAACTCACTTAATGCATTCAATAGGTAATCAAATTTTAAAAAATAATCCTAATTCAAAAATATTATATGTTACAGCAGAAACATTTACTAATCAATTAATAAATTCTTTAAAAGACCAAACAACAGAAAAATTTAGAGAAAAATACAGAAATATTGATGTTTTATTAATAGATGATATTCAATTTATTGCTAATAAAACCAGTACACAAGAAGAATTTTTCCATACTTTTAATACTTTATATGAAGCTGGAAAACAAATTGTACTTTCAAGTGATAAGCCACCAAAAGATATTGAACTTTTAGAAGATAGATTAAAGTCAAGGTTTGATTGGGGATTAATTGCAGATATATCTAGCCCTGATTATGAAACACGTTTAGCAATTTTAAGAAAAAAAGCTCAAATAGATAACATTATCATTGATGATGACATTCTTACTGCAATTGCTACAAGAGTTGATACAAATATTAGGGATTTAGAGGGTACATTAAATAGATTAATTGCAAAAGCATCTTTAATTAGTAACCAAATTACAATGGAAATGGCAGAAAAAGAAATAAATGAGGTAGTATCTACAAAAGATAAAGTTATATCATCTGAATACATACAAGATGTAGTAGCAAAATATTTTGATGTTTCTCCTCAAGATTTAAGAGGATCAAAGAGGTCAAATGATGTTACTTTTCCAAGACAGATTGCAATGTATTTATGTAGAAATGTTGCACAAATGTCACTTCCTCAAATAGGGAATGACTTTGGAAAAAGAGATCATACAACAGTAATGCATGCTTGCAATAAAATTGAAAAAGAAATAAATTCAAACTCAAGTTCAAATACAAAGCTAATTGTGGAAAGTGTGAAAAAAATACTACTTTCTTCGAACTAATCTATTTTTCAAAGAAAAGTGCTTATTAACAAAATTTTTGTTTGTAAAATTTTTGTTTGATAACACATTAAAAGAAAATACTTTTTTAAATAACTTTACAAGTTATCCACATACAATATGTTAATATCTTGTAGATAATATGTGAATAATTAAAAATGTGTATAACTTTTTTAATAATGTGGATAAGTTTTAAAGTTTTCCACAAAGTTATCAACACTTATTTCCGTAGGCGTTTACGGTTTTAGATGAGTTTTCCACCGAATCCACAACACCTATTACTACTACTACTATATATATTTATATTATTATATAAGAAAGGAACGAAACTATGAAATTTATTTGTGACAAAGAAAAATTGCTCAAAGCTATTAATTCCGTAACAAAAGCTGTCGCTATTAGAACAACAATGCCAGTGTTAGAAGGAATACTTATTCAAACTAATGATAAAGATATAAAATTTACATGTTATGATTTAGAATTAGGTATAGAATATTTAATTAATGATTGCAATGTAGAAGAGCAAGGTGCTACTGTTGTAAATGCAATAATGTTTAGTGAAATTATTAGAAGATTACCTGATACTGAAATAAAAATTGAAATAAATGAAAATGATTTATTAGTTATTGAATGTGAAGGTTCACTATATAAATTAGCAACAATGAATCCTGAAGAATTTCCTGAACTTCCAAAAATTAATGTAGAGAATTCAGTTGAAATTGAACAAAATACATTAAAAGATATGATAAGAAAAACAATATTTGCAATTAGTACTGAAGAAAATAGACCAATATTTACAGGAAGTCTTTTTGAAGTAAAAAATAACAAATTAAATGTAGTAGCAGTAGATGGATTTAGATTGGCATGGAAAAGTAAATTTATGCAGACAAAAACAAATAATTTTAATGCTGTAATTCCAGGAAGAACTTTATCAGAAATTAATAAAATATTAGTAGATTCTTTTGATATTATAAAAATTGGAATTGCTAAAAATCAAGCTTTATTTGAAATAGAAAATTGCAAAATAGTAACAAGACTTTTAGATGGAGAATTTTTAAATTATGCGAGTGTTATTCCTGATAACTGGGAGACAAGAATAAGAGTAAATAAAGATGTATTAGAAGATTGTTTTGAAAGAATAAGTTTAATTTCTTCATCTAGTATAGAAAAAGAAAAAAAATATCCAGTTAAAATTGAAGTAAGCGTAGGAAAGATAACAATTTCTTGTACAAATCAAACTGGTGATGCTAAGGAAGAATTATTTATTAATACAGAAGGCAAGGAATTAGAAGCAGGATTTAATCCAAAATATTTCTTAGATGTATTTAAAAATATAGATGATGAAGAAGTATTTATAGAATTTGGTTCAAGTATTTCTCCATGTATCATAAGAAGTGTAGAAGATGATGGAGATTACAAATATATGATTTTACCAATTAGATTAAAAAATTAAATAAATAATCCACATCTTATTAATAATTTGTGGATTATTGGAGAAAAAAATGTACATAAATAATATTAAAATACAGAATTTTAGAAATTATGATGAACAAATAATTAAATTAGAAAAAAATATTAATGTTTTTTATGGAGATAATGCTCAGGGAAAAACTAATATATTAGAATCAGTATTTTTATGCACTTTTGGTAAATCTTTTAGAACTAGCAAAGATAGGGAAATGATAAAAAAAGATAAAATATTTGCAAATGTAGAAGTTGATTTTCAAAAAAAAGATAGAGAAGGCAGTATAAAAATACAAATAAGTGATAAAAAAAATATTTTTGTAAATGATGTAAAATTAAAAAAATTGAGTGAATTATTGGGAAATATCAATATTGTAATTTTTACACCTGATGATATTAATATTTTAAAAGATGGACCATCTGCTAGAAGGAAATTTCTAGATATGATGATAGGACAACTTAGACCTCAATATATTCATACTTTAAATATGTATCTAAATGTTTTAGAGCAGAGAAATAATTTTTTAAAGCAAAAAATAGAAGACAATAATATGCTTGAAATATGGAATACAAAACTTGCTGAATATGGAGAAATTATTTTTAATTACAGAAATGAATATATTGAAAAAATAAAAAGCAAAATTACAAATATTCATTCAGAAATAACAGATGAAGAAATTAAAATAGAATATATTTCAGATTGCAAAAATAAAGAAAATTTTTTAAAGAAATTAGAAAGAAATCTTAATATAGATAAAATGAAGGGATATACTTCTAGTGGAATACATAGAGATGATTTTAAAGTTTATATAAATGGGGAAGAAGTTAATATATATGGTTCTCAGGGACAAAATAGGACAGCAATTTTATCTTTGAAATTATCTGAACTTCAAGTAATTTATGATGAAATAGGAGAATATCCAATTTTATTATTAGATGATTTTATGTCAGAATTAGATGAAAAAAGAATTTCAAAATTTTTAGAAAATATTGATAATATACAAGTACTTATAACTTGTACAAAAGATTTAAAAATAAATAATTGTAATTTATTTAATGTAATTAATGGAAAAGTAGAAAAATTATAAAAATAATAAAAATAACAAAATTAAAAAAATATTTAATATAAATAAATAAAATTAAAAAAATATTTTTTATAAAAAATTAAATAAAAAATTTTAAACTTGACAAATTAAAAAATTAAAAATAAACTTATAAATATAACGATTTAATAGATTCATAAATTTAACAATGGAGGAAAGAATGGAAAAATTCGATCATGAGTATGGTGCAAATCAAATACAAGTACTAGAAGGATTAGAAGCTGTTAGAAAAAGACCAGGTATGTATATTGGAAGTGTATCTGTAAGAGGATTACATCATTTAGTATATGAAATAGTAGATAACTGTGTTGATGAAGCACTAGCTGGATATTGTAGCCATATACAA
>CANRLA010000097.1 GCA_947631315.1 uncultured Clostridia bacterium
AAGGAAGAAATCCACAAACTAAAGAAGAAATAAAAATACCAGCATCAAAAGCTCCAGTATTTAAAGCAGGAAAAGCTTTAAAAGAAGTAGTAAATAAAAAATAATTAGATGAGTTCTATAATACATATGAATTCATATAGAAATAGACAACAAAAATTGTTGTCTATTTTTTGGTGCACCTGATTCATGCTTCGTTATTTTTTATAAGATGATGGAATGAAATATCTTTTTTTATGTATTTTGAACAATAGACACAAATGATTTAAATTTCCAAAGTTTTTCGAAAAAATTTGGAAATAATAAAAAAATATAGTATAATAAGTATTAGTAAATATATGAAAATTAATGAATATGAAGCATTAAAAGGAGGGATTGAATGAAGACAGTTAAAGTATCAATAATTGATGAAAACACACTATGTTTATTAGAAGACGCAAAAAAAGGTGATACGATATCACTAAAAGATTTACATGAACAAGATATAGATAAATCTAATATTAGCAATGTTGTAAAAAATAAAATAAAGAATGATGTAGAACAAGAATTAAAAAAGCTAAAAGAGCGATTAGATGTTGAGAAAGAAAAAGATTTAGAAGTTGCGGTTTTACAAAAAGAAAAAGAATTAAAGGAGCAATTAGAAGTTACAACCAAAAAAGAACACGAAAAGCATGAAAATGAACTAACTGACTTAAAAGTTCAATTAGAGAAAATAACAATGGAAAATAATACATTGAAAGAACAAAATAAAAAAGATGTGGAATTAGCTACTAAAAATATTGAATCTAAATATCAAAAAGACATTACTGAAAAAGAGTATGCCATAAAGAAATTAGAAGATGAAAAACAAACAATAGAGGAAAAGACAAAAAATAAAATGCTTTTAGAATTTACTGAAAAAGAAAATAGTTATAAAGCAGAAATAAGCACTAAAGATAAAGAAATTGATTTATTGAAAGATATGAGACTAAAACAGAGTACAAAAATGCTAGGGGAGACGCTTGAAAAACATTGCGATTTAGCATTTGAACAAATACGTTTAGCATTACCTGAAACTATTCAATTTGGAAAAGATACAGATGCAAAAGAAGGTTCTCTTGGTGATCGTATTTATAGAGAATTTGATAATGATGGAAATGAAATTTTATCTATTATGTTTGAAATGAAAAACGAAGCTGATGAAACAAAAACAAAACATAAAAATGAGGATTTTTTGAAAGAATTAGATAAAGATAGAAATCAAAAGAAGTGTGAGTATGCCGTACTTGTAAGCTTACTTGAAAAGGATAATGATATGTATGATGGAATATATACTGTTCCACCAACAAAATATAAAGATATGTTTGTTGTACGACCACAAGATTTTACAAAGATTATTATGTGGCTTCGAGGGGTTAATACTAAAATTGCTTCTACTAGAAAAGAACTTGCAATTGTTAGAAACTATAATGTTGATGTAGCAAATTTTGAAGCAAGATTTGATGAAGTTCGTGATAAATTTGGAAAACATTATATTTCTGCTATTGAAAAACATAATAGTGCTGTTGATGAAATTGATAAGATAATTAAAGAATTAACAAAAATGCGTGACTTTTTGACAGGAAGTGATAGACAATTAAAACTTGCCCTAAATGATTTAGATGATTTAACAGTAAAGAAACTTGCAAAAAATAGTCCTTCTATATTGGCATTAACAACTGGAAGTAAAAAGAATACTAAAAAGAAATAGAAAACAAGATAATAGATACATTAAAATTGCAAGAAAATGCCATTATTTTGACTTTTCTGTAATAATATGCTAAAATATAAGTGTATGAGGTGGTGATTATGATGAGTGATGAAGAAACAAGAATATTTGAAAAAGCAAAGTCTGCATTAATAAAATTAGGAAGCTATAGTGAGGATAAAGACGATAGAGATGAAACAAAAATAAATGATAGATCATTAGAATATTCATTAAACTATGCTCTTGAAAGAATGCATAGTGCTTTTAAAGAAATTAAATCGAATTCTATTCAAGATGCAGGTATGCGTAGGTTATATCAAAAAAATATCTTGGGCAGAAGATATTGGAATTTTGATGATATAGATGAAATTAGAGAAGTATTATCTCAATTATTACCTGTTTTGCAAGAAAATGGACTTATAGATAGAAATGAACTTGCATTAAAAATGATGGAAAGTATATATAATGAAAGAAAAGAAGAAATAATTTTGCAGTGGGAAATAGATAATTCTAAAGGAATAAAAAGAATAAAACCAATGTCAGCAAAAGAATGGCCATTTTTAAATGGAGTTTGGAGACAACATAGTTCTGAATATATTATAGCTAAATCTGTGTTAGATGGTTACGGAATTGATGTTAAAGAAGATGATGTAAAAAAGCTATGGGAAGAAAGAAATTATGAACTATTTAAAAGAAATAATACAGATTCAATTAGTACTTTGGATATATGATAAACTTCTTGAGGAATATTAAGAAAGAGCTCTGCTTTTAAGCAGAGCTCTTTCGAATAATTAAAATCTAAGAAAATTTAATAGATATATAATTATCTTTCTAAATCAACATCTTTAGATATAATATATCTGTTACTATCATCAATTTCCATAGTCATATTTTTGCCATCTTTAATAAATTCAACTGTAACAGAAGGGTGTTTTTGTTTATAATCGGCTGAAAAATACCCTTTAGGATTAATTTTCACAATTTCATCACATTCAATAACATTTTTAAATCTTTCATTAAATTCTTCATTAACATAGTCAGAATTATAAAAATAAGCTAATAATATTAAATCATTTTCCATTGGTTTATTATATTTTAATTCATAACTCTTTTTTATAATATCATAAATTCTTGAATTATTATCCTTATATTCAGCTTGTGCGTTTTCACCATGTGCGTTCATTAACTCATCCACTAAATTAAGAGACATATATAAACTATGGGCATCAGATAAATCTAAACCAATATTATTTAGAGCATTTGTAATATAAAATGGGTCAGAATCAAATTTATATTTTCTTATAGTATCAGCATCAATAATTTCACATAATGAATAAGCAACAGGCATAAGCCAATTATATCCATCACTGTCAATAGTATTTGTAAAAGTTCCTAAATATTCTCGTGTAAACAATTCATTTATCATTTCTTTTGACTGGTTATCATTTAACCCTAGACTGATAAGGATATCGTCAATAATATCTCCATTTTCTCCAGGTATAGACATTAAAAATTTTCGTTTAGTCATTAAATGATTTAATTCGTGAAAAAGTGTTGTTAAATCTGCATTGTCTATCGCATCTGTATTGTATTCTTCATCGCCCATCAAACTAATAGTGTTTTTATCTTCTCCGTTACAAAAATAAGCTCCAGCCATAGGATAAATATGTGAAGTTCTTAAATCAGAACCATCGATATAATCACCATAATAAGGTAAATAATCTATCTTTAATTCAGATAAATTTGTAATTAACTGTTCAGCATCGATATAATCAATATTTTCTTTAATTTCAGTCTGAATTTTGCTTATAATTTGTTTTTCTTTTCCATTTAAATGTTGATTATTTTCTATTACGGAAAGCATTTCATCAATTGAAAAATCTTTATTATTTTCTGTTGTATTGGAACTCATGTGTAATGAATCTATTAAATAATCAGACTTAAAGACAAACTCATTGTTCGGTACAGTAGGAAGTGTACTAAGTATTATTGAACTTGATATAGCAACTGCAACAATAGCAGAGCCTATTTTTACAAATAAATTAAATATCTTAGAATTTCGTTGGCTATTATCATTTTTATATAACATTTCTGATTGATTATTAAGTATATAATTTAATCTCTCTAATGTTGTTGTATCTTTTTGTATATCATTGTTAGTAGAAATTTCTAAAAATGAATATAATCTATTCTTTGTGTTGTAAAGCGTTCTAAAAATTCTATTATTAAATTTTATATGTGATAATTCAATAATATATTTTTTATCTCCAGCTATAAAATTATAAATAGATTTTATAATAAAACTTTCTTTTTTTGATATATCAGTTTCTATATATCCATTGTTAGATATTCCAAAACCAATATTTCCATTGTTTATGAAAGCAATATATTTTTTGTTTTCATATAAATATTCAAAAACTTTAATCATACAAAGACTCCTAATTTTTATTTTTTCTTTTAGTATTTTCTTTAATAATTAGTTCCCTCAAAATCCCACATTTAGTTCCTCATTTTATATACTTATAGCATATTTTATATTAAAAATAAATACTGATATTTTATTTTTAGAAAAAAATAAAAAAATAACATCCTTTTTCAGAATGATATTCCTAATTCATAAACAATCCACCATTCTATTTAAATTTTTTATGAATATTAAAAAAAATTTGACATATAATAAAAAATGTAGTATACTATATTTAGCTTAAGCAAGAGAGTTGTTCGTAAGATGACAAT
>CANRLA010000098.1 GCA_947631315.1 uncultured Clostridia bacterium
AAGTCTATAACTTAAGTCTACTAACTTAATATTCGCCAATAAAAAACAAAATCCTTCTTTTTTTTTATTTTTTTAGTTTGAAACCCCTACTGCTACAATGATTTTTTAATTTTTAATCTTTAAAAGTATTGATTTTACTAGTTTTTTGCTATTATACGGTTTTAATTAAATTTTCTTATTTTTTATTAGTTTTTACGAAAATTTATTAAAGCTACATCTCTTATTTTAAATACTTTTAAAACAATTAACGATATAATATAAACAATTAAACCTATAGTCAATGATGTTAACAGACTAACTGACAAACCTAAATTTACATTTATAACTTTAAAAGCAATTTTTGAAACAATTATTAAAATGATTGTTCCAATAGCTGGTTTAATAATGCTTGACTTATTTATCTTAATTTTCGTATATTTCTTAATTGCTAATATGGTTATTATGAAAGAAACTACATCATACATAACATTAGCTATTGCTGCTCCTTTAGTTCCGCCAAAAGGTAAATCTACTCTTGAAACAAGTACATTATTTAATATTGCTTTTACAATTAATCCAAATGTTACCGCTATTATTGGTACATTTGACTTGCCAATTCCATATAATATACCATTTAGCATTTGTATCATTGTTATTAAAATTACTGAAATTGCACTTATCTTTAATATTTCTGCTCCACTCGATGCGTTTGGAAATAGCATTTGTAATATTTCACTTCCATAGAACAAGAATATTGCAGAAATTGGTATTGATAAGACTGAGCCAAACAAAATAGATTTATTTATCCTATTTTCTGCTTTTTTCAAATTATTCTTTGATGCTGCTATACTAGGAAGAAGTGCTGTTGAAATTGCTGTATTAAATGATAATGGAAATGATATTAATAATTCTACTTTTCCACTTAAAATACCATATTCTTTTTTTGCTTGTTCATATCCTATCACATCTTTTAATTTGTTTACAATGGTAGTAGAGTCAATATTATTTGCGATTGTACCTATTACAGCAGTAAGAGAAATTGGTATAGCAACTAATATTATCTCTTTTAATATTGTATATGTACCTATTTTTTCTGAATTAATACTGCTTTTAATGTCCATTCCTATATCATACCTTTGTTTTTTATAAGCCTTATATAGATATAAACACTCAAAAAGATTTGCAAGAGTTGCTGATAAATTCGCACAAGCTGCCATTATTTTTGTATTTGGGTTTATTGTTAAAAAAACTGAGGACTCTATAAATATAACAGTAGAAATGGTCTTTGTTACTTGGTCTATTGTTTGTCCCCTTGCCTGCTCTTTTAAATTTTCTCTTCCTCCAAAATATCCTCTAAATACTGATATTACTGAAACTAGAAACACTGATGGTGCTAAAGCTAAAATTGATAATTCTGCTTCTTTTATATTTAGATAATCATTCGCTATTTTTCTTGAAAATATTGCTAAAAAGTAGCTTCCTATAAGTCCAATTATACTAAATATAATCATTGATACTTTGAAGATTTTGTACGCCCCTTTATGGTCTCCGTTTGCACTTCTTTCAGCAACTAACCTTGAAATAGCACTAGGAAGCCCAGTTGCAGTTATACTTAAAATTAGGGCATAAACTTGAAAACTTGCTGTGGAAATAGCATTTCCTTCGTCTCCAAATCCCTTTCTATTTGTCAAATATAGCTTATAAACCAATCCTAAGCTTTTAATAATTATTTGTGAAATTAATAAAGCAAAAACACTTTGCTTGAATGTTTCCTTAAATCTTCTGCTCATTACTCACCCTATTTTTAATTTATTTTAATTGTCTACAATTCCTTATTTGTTTAATTTTATTGTTTATAATTTATTTCTTTTAAAATATATGTATTTATTTTCCTTGTATTCTTTTAAAATTATAAAAATATTGCTCAAAAGACTTGTTTTTTTTGTCATTTTGTAGGATAATATATGTGATAAAAATGAAAGGATTAGATATGAAATTATTAGATAAATTTTTAAAATTTTTGCAAACAGATAGAAATACATTTTTTACCTATATTTTGTCTCTAATTACAGTATATATAGTTGTAGATAGATTAGTAGAATATTTACTAATTGTATTTACTGGAGTTGCATCAAATTATTGGGGACCTATTACATATGGTATAGCATTTTTATTTCCTATCTTCGCATTTTTATTTAGTTTAACATCAAAATTTATAAAATGTGACGATGACAAACTTAAATGGGTTTATTCATATCTTACAGTGCTATATATATTAGTTATTACGATGATTACAGAATGGTTTAATGAGCTTATTTGGTATGGATTACTTTCACTTCCAGGTTATACTACAATTGCTACTGAATTTGCTTATTTAATAAAGCCTGCTTTATCATCAATAGCTTTAGCCCTACCTCTTTCTACAGCATATACATTATTTAAAACTATCTATCAAGGAATTAATGATTCTAAAGATTTGAAAGATTCTATCTTTGATTATGATGGAATAAGTTTAGCTGATAAAAGTGTTGGAGTAGGTCCATATACAACAGAGCTTTTTATAGGTACTGATAAAGACCATGGGCACGATGTAAAGCTTCCTGAAATAAGAAGATTTGATTCTACTTTAGTTGTAGGTGTTTCAGGTGCAGGAAAAACATCTCTTATATTTGAACCTTGGGTTGCCCAAGATATCAGTAAAAAGTATTTTTATAGAGAGTCATCAAAAACACTAGCATTTACCGCATTAAAAACAGGAATAGCAACATTGAATGTTCCTTATGATAACGATTATTTAAATCATAATTTTAGTTTAAATATGTTAGTTCCTGTAGAATCTAAGAGAAATATTTTTAATACTTATTTTAAAAAATTAGTTTATTCTGATGGAATAAAACCTGTATATAGAAATTTAGGTATTACCTATATGGCTCCTGATTATGAAACTATTTCAAAAGTAAGAAATATTTGTGAAAATTTTGGAGTTCATTATAATATAGTTGATCCTAATGATAGTCATTCTATTGGACTTAATCCTTTTGCATTTGATGACCCTGTTCAAACAGCTTTATCAATATCAACTGTATTAAAGGGATATTATACTGATAAAAATCCAGAAATGGAAAAAGCATACCAAGAAAATCTATCAAATCAAATAATTGAAAATTTAGCAATTCTTTTAAAAGTTGTTTATCCAATCTTAAATGATGGAAAACTTCCAAATATAGAAGATATGCTTAAACTTTTAAGTAATTTTGAATTAGTAGAAAAGATGTGCAAAATTCTTGAACAAAATCATGAATTATCAGAAAAATATTCAAATCAAATAGGATATTTTAAAAAGAACTTTTTTAAAGACAGTCCAAACAGAGCTGAGATGCAAAAAATTGTATCTATTCCAATGGCTCAATTGGATACATTATTAAGATATCCTGGTGTTAAAAATATATTATGTAATAGAAGTAAAAATTTAAATTATGATAAAGTACTAGAAAATGGCGATGTTTGCTTAGTTTGTACTCGTCGTGGAGATTTAGGAGAAACTGCACATAAAGCTTTTGGATTATTCTTCTTACTATTAATGCAATTCTCTGTATTAAGAAGACCTGGTAACGAAAATACTCGTATCCCTCACTTCTTATATATTGATGAATTTCCTGATTTTATATGTCCAGCAACAGAAGCAATATTCACTGTATATAGAAAATATAGAATTGGAACAGTAGTATCTGCTCAATCAAGATCACAATTATTAGCTCATGGTGAAAAATTAGGAAATACTATAATTGCAAACTGTAACAACAAAATCGTATTTGGAAATAACTCACCTGAAGACAATGAATGGTGGTCTAAAGAATTAGGTGATAAGAAGGAATGGACTGTAAGAGAGACTGGATTCAATGCTGCGACATTAAAATATGATGATAAGAAAAGTGCACAATATGGATTTTCTATCAAGTACCAACCTGGTAAAATTCAGTCTTTGAAATTTAAAAGATGTATGTACAAATTAAAAAATGTTAAAGGTGGTATTGAAAACGGTACAGCAAATCTTGATTTCCTACCTTCTAAATATAAAGAAAAACAAGCAATAAAATTATTTAATTTTTCAAAATTTACAAGTGGTATTTCAGAAGAAGGTCATTCAAGACCAAGTAAGAAAAAGAATATATTGGCGACAAATAATCATTTTGAAGATGACAGTGATGGAAATGTTGATCCAATACAATTAGACCATTCTGATTTAAATTTTGACATTAATAATAGTGATGCAATAACATTTAACTTTAGAAAGAATGGAAATAATTAAAATATAATACTGTTCTTTATATGTATTAAGTATCAAAAAAGTAAAAATTCTCGCTATGTTTGGGTATATAGAAAAGTTTGTGTAAAGTTTAAAAATACACCTTCTTATGATAAAATAAAAATGTCATAAGGAGGTTT
>CANRLA010000099.1 GCA_947631315.1 uncultured Clostridia bacterium
GTAAATTGGGCTTTATCATCATATAGATAATATCCATATCCCACCATATCAGAAGAATCAGAATTACCTCTTTTTAAGTATTCTTTTATATTTTCTCTCCAAGTAGATAGATAGTCTAATACAAATATATCTCCATAATCTCCATAATTACATTTTGATGGATTCTCAGAAATTAAAATATCTCCTTTTTTAAATGGAGTAGGCATATATACATATATATTATTAATGTCTAAATACTCTTCATCTAAGTATCCTTCTTCATCTTCATATATTTTTATTAGTTTTGGATTTTTATTTATAACATTATATTTAGCATAAATTATCTTATCTTTTTTGTTAAAAAATTTTTTTATAATAGTAAATGAAATAGTATCATCATATTCATTCACATAGTTTAATACATCATCATATACATCTTTATATGTTCCTTTTAGATTTTTTGATATATGATAAGGACTAGTATCTTCTCTTTTTATT
The DNA here is from genome assembly GCA_947631315.1 of uncultured Clostridia bacterium. GTDB lineage: Bacteria > Bacillota > Clostridia > TANB77 > CAG-508 > CAG-793. The sequence goes on from CANRLA010000099.1 coordinate 478, forward strand.
GTTTTATTATATTCATACCATGTATAAGCACATCTTTCCTCCTCTTTTATAAAGTCTTCAAATAAATTTTTTAATCTATCAATTTCTTCTTGTATTAAAGTCTTTACACTATCATAATGCTTACAATTTATTCTTTCTATAACTTCCATATCTGGATAATTATCTATTAAATCTTGGTATTTAGAAATTTTTTCAAATATATTCATTTTTTTATTTCTATAAATTAAAACAGCAAGTTCCTCAGTATTGAATTTGTGTCCTATTTCTCTACAATAATCTCCTATTGCTTTTGAATTAATTAACTCATAATTATCTCGAATTACTTCCTTATCTTTCATTTTTATCTCCCTATAAATCACAAACTTTTAAATCTTGTGGAAAACAAGCAGGTTCAACATTTGTTTTTAAATCCTGTTTTCATTATTTTTCTTCTCTTTTCAAAAAAAATATAACTAATATAATTTTATTATACTAGTTATATCTTATTTTTTTAATTGTATTGGTCATATAATGTATGGCCTTATTTATGGTATCTTTTTACCGCATCATCAAGTAATTCTTGTATTTCCTTTATAAATGATTTTGGGCTTGTGACTGTTACCACATCTAAATTTCGCATAGCCCATAATTTAAATCCTACTGGATTTGCATATAAACTCATTTTAAAATCTGTACTATTTATAGGTGTAATTTCAACACTTTTTCCAAATTTCTCGATGACCTCTCCTAATAATACTTCATTGCATTTTGCTTCTATTTTTATTTTATCTCCACTAAAAATTTCAACTGAAGTATCTGTATAAGCTTCTATTTCTTTTTCAGTTTTCTTTATAGTTACCTTTTCGTTTGTTTCTGTCAAATTTTTTATGCGGTCTAACCTATAATGAAAGAATTCATCATTTCCTTCTTTTATTCCAAGCATGTAAAATTGCTGATTATCATATAAAATGGCATAAGGAGAAACAATAGGTTCACTTACTATTTTTTTATCTATTTTGTTTCCATTAATATAATATTTCCAATATTCAAACTTGATTTTACGCTTATTTTCAATACTATTTGAAATATCTTCAATATTTTTTATTACTTCAATATTACTTGTTTTTACCTTTGGAGAGTAAACTTTATAGTTCTTTACTTTTTCATTTTCATAAACATTTTGCAAATTTTTGCATTTTTTAATTATACCTTTAGCTATTCTATCTTCTATAAATGCTGAATAACTAAATGTATCTATAATAGCTCTAATTTCTCCTGGTTCAAAATCTGTTTCAGGGTCATTACTTATATAGTAGCCAATTTTATTGTCATTGTATGTACTAATATCATAACCAAATTTCTCTTTAAGTAGATTTATATTTCTTCTTATAGTTCTTGGATCTATATCTTCACCATAGATTTCATTTATTTTTTCTCTAAGTGCTGATATAGATAACTTATGTTCTTCATCACTATATTTTTTTAAGACATTTAATATATATAATATGTTTCCATTTTTTTCGTATAAATCCATCGGTTCTCTCCTTATTATTTTATACCATATGCTTCTTTAAGGGAATTTATAAATTCTTCGTTATCACATTCTTTATATTGTATTAATGAATTAAATTCACTACTAAAATATATAACATCATTTGGAAATATAATATCTGAAAATTTATTTATTTTATATTCTTTTTTATTTTTGCCGCTAAATTTTTTTTCACACTCTTTCCAACCTTTTGGAGTTAAAAGTTCTTGTGTTTTATCTTCAATATCCTTATAATAATCATTAAGATTTATTAATTTCTTTAAAATTTTAACTTCATTCTTATTACTTTGAAAATATTTGAATAAATTTTCTTTCCTAATAATAATAATTTTGTTATGTATTGGTATATCATCATATTCTGCTGTGTTTTCTAATTTTTTCTTTATTTTATCATCACCATATTCCTCAATTCCTGAAAATAAATATATTCTTTCATAATTATTATTGTTAGCATCATTTTCATATTCTTTATAGTTAACTGGTTGTTTATTTTTTACTTGACATGTTATGATTTGTCTTTCTGGATTTATTAAATCCATTTCATATTCAGCCTTAGAAATTTTACATGTAGATGGAAAAAGTAAAAATTTTTCATTTTCTTTTACATTTTTTATATAAAGATATACCAAATCTTCTAAATTCATATAGTTTAAAGACGATACAAAATTGTTCTTATTCAATATAACATTTGGAATCTCTATATTATTAATTTGATTTTCATTCGCATTTTTATTGTAAATACTTATTAGTAATAATTTAAATCTTATCGATTTTTCTCCTACCCTTTGTAATGTAGGATGTCGTCTTTGTGAAAATCTACCAACTATATCTCCAGGCATAACAGTTGCAGGAATTTTTATCCATTTATTTTCATCACCATTAACTTTAACACTCCATCTATATGTTGTATCATTTTCTATTTCTTGTTTCAGATATCTTGCTGTGTCTGTTATTCTTCCTATATAATAATTTCCTTTTACTCTTGTAACAATTATATCTCCTTTTTTCATAGTTTTCATACTGTCTAATGCTTTATCTAAACTACTTTCTTTACTTTTTTTTACAAAATTTTCTTCAAAAATAGATTCGTCTTTATTTTTTTCATCTTTTTTCCATTCTTCTTTTTCCCAATCTTTAGAAAAATATAAATCTGTATTTTTTTCTTTTTCGTTTTTCTTAAAAAAATATATATTTTCTATATTCTTATTTTCATATTTTTTTCTATTATTAGTAAGTGTCCATCCTAATCTATAATAACCATTTTCTAAACATTCATCTTTAAATTTATCATTGTTTTTATCTGAACCTCCTGGTGATAATTGTCCAATCCAACAATTTATCTTACTTATATCAATAAAATTTACCATTTAAATTTCCTCCACTTTCTTTAAAACTTATTATTTTATTATACATATCTATTGCATAATTATCAGTCATACCTGATATATAATGGCCTGGTAAAATTCTTTTTCATTATCAATGTTAAAGATTGTGTTGCAGATTGATTCTTTAAAATATTTCTCATATTTTTAATCCTTTTTTAATTTAAAATATATTAATTCTTTATATAACTTTTTTATTTATCACTTTCATTTATAAAATCATTATAATTTTGCATATTATTAATATTTAGTAAATCAAGATCATTAAAATCACAATATAAAAGTATGTATTGGTATTACATATTTTGGATTAGTAATATTAATAACTTCTTTAATTGCCTCTGGTGTAGCATGACCACTAGTGTGCAAGTAAATATTATCTTTTGGAACGAAATCTTGAATTCTTTTATAATCTTCATTTGTTCCTGTTAAATATCCTTGCCACTCCGAATATATAAAAGCATAATTTTCAAACATTTTTAAAAATTTAGCAAATTTAGGATTTGCTCTAACTAACATTACAAAACCATATTTTCTCATTTTTTCTAACATATTTGGTGCATAGCGATAGACTTTTGTGTCTTTTATGTTATCGGCATCATTAAATTTATATAAATTACTTCTTGAAATTGTATTAATATATTCTAAAAGATCACATTGATAGTCATCACAAATAAACATTTTGTGATTCTTTAATGTTGCTTTGTGAATAGCTGCTATCCTGTCTATATTGGTACTACTACACAATACAAAATTGTATTTATTCTCATTAAAAATTTTTTCTGCTTCTTTTTGCAACTCGAATTCTGTTAATATTTTACTTTTATCTCTTGTTAATGTTGTTCCTTCACAAATTAAGCAATCTACTTTTCCGACATATTTTTTTATTGCTTCTAAAACTGCTTTACCTCTTTGACCATGTGTTCTAAAATCTCCTGTATG
>CANRLA010000100.1 GCA_947631315.1 uncultured Clostridia bacterium
AGGCGAATTTTAAAATAAAGTATGTAAATTTTTTTACAATTAAAAAGTAAAAAAAGGCACAAACGAAAAAATTCATTTCTGAATTTTATAAAAAAACACAATATTTGTGTTAAAAAATTTAGAAGACTTTCTACACTAATGTACTATAAGCAAAAAAAAAAACAGGAGGAATGTACAAATGTCAGAGAAATTAAATGAACGGAGGAGCAACGACACAATGCGGCAGGAATCAATCTTAAGTAACGAGACAACTTTTAACAAGTGCAATAAACTATGGATTAGTGGCATAGTTGAAAAAGAACTTGAATACAGCCACTGTTTCCATTGGGAAAAGTTTTATACGACAAGAGTTATTGTGAGGAGAACCAGTGGGACGGAAGACCTTGTTCCAATTATCGTATCTGAAAAATTGATAAGCAATATTTTAAAAAGCAGTTTAACAGGAAAATATATGGAAGTAGGAGGGTCAATTTGTTCATATAACGAGCTGAGGGAAGATGGTCTAAGGCATCTAAAAGTTTTTGTTTATGCTAAGACTATCAAAGTTGGAGACTACGAAAATCAGAATGAAAATATTGTGTTTTTAGAGGGTTATATTTGTAAAACTCCTAATTATAGAATGACTGTTACAGGAAGACAAATTACTGATTTGATGGTTTCCGTAAGCAGACGATATAACAAAATAGACTTCATTCCATGTATTGCATGGGGCAAAAATGCTTTGTATGCTAATACATTAAAGGAAAAAGACAGAATAATGTTGGTTGGTAGGATACAAAGCAGAAGCTTTTTCAAAAAAGGAGAGACTAGAATAGTTTATGAAGTCTCAATAAGCGAACTGGCACTAGTTGAAGATCCTAGCTAATATTAACTCTGGCAAGGATAGGGTAGAAAAGTTTTTGGGGAAGTTTACTATGTAAGCTTCCCCTTTTTATCATGGCTTCAAAGGTAAAATATAGGTTAGATGAAATGATAAGATAAAAAGCTACGTTCATTTAAATAAAAAGTTATAACTTGACACTGTTTATATACGATGATATATATAAATATATAAATTAATATTAATTCACATTAGGGAGGAATTTACATGGAAAATTATTTAGACTTAATTAGTGATTATCTAAAGGAAAAAAATAATTTAATGTGTTTCAATTCTTTTAGTAATGATGTAAGGTTATTCAAAAATCACATTATAAAGACATTTACAAGACGGGAAAGATTAGAAAGATGCATTACAGGATTACAAATTATGAAGGATACATCAATAAATGTACCAGTAATACAATTTGTTTGCCTAGAACAAAATATACTTATAGAAAATTATATTAATGGAATAACATTAAATGAGTATACTACTCATTTAACTAGAAAAATGTTGTATAATATTGGTGAACTGATGGGAGAATTTCATAATATTAATGTTAGCAATGATAATAATGAGAATGCTTGGATAGATATTATATTATCAGATATGTCTCAAATTAGGCAAAGTCTTGCACAATATGAAGCTGATTTTATCAATAGTATCAAATTTGTAGAGGAAGAAGTTAGAAAGATTTTCCAAAATTTACATTTTACATATGTGCATGGAGATTTTAGACCCGCAAATATTATTTTAAATTATCTTGAAGACCAGTATTATTTAATTGATTTTGAAAATTTTATGATTGGGGATTCGGCTATAGATATATATAAAATGCTAAGTATTCTAAAATCCAATCGCAACTATAACTTTGAAGATGTTTGTTCATTTTTAAATGGTTACTCAAATGTTAGGAAACTACCATCAAAGTTAGTTAATAAATGGATTTTTTATGATATATATTATTCATTAAGAAGTGTACGGAGAGCAATAAATGATGGACATTTTAGAAATTCAAATGATGAATATATCATGAATGCTGACAAAAGTGCTCAAATAAAAAATCCCGAGACTCTTATAATGACAAAATGGTTAGAAAAATATATGAATAATTAATACTAATGTGAGCAGGCAATGAAATCATTTCATTGCCTATTTTTACAAATTAAAGAATTAGATTACTAATAGTGGAGGAAATATGAAACTAAATAAATATAAAAATATACAATTAACTAAAGAGATAGACAAAGCAAATTGTATAACACATTCAGGTAAATTTCATGTCGATGATGTAATATCAACAATTTTTTTAAGCAAATTAAAAGAAAAGATTATTTTAATAAGAGTTCCCACTATTAAAGATATTAATACAGAAAATAAAATTGTATATGATATAGGATGGAGTGAGTTTGATCATCATCAAAAAAATAAAAATAGACAAAGAGAAAATGGAATTTATTATTCATCAATTGGACTACTTTGGAAAAAGTTTGGAAAAGAGTATTTAAAAAAATTAAAAGTAAAAAACATAAATAAAACATTTCAATATATAGATGAAGAACTAATTCAATATATTGATGCAACAGATAATATGCAAATAGAATATTTAAAAAATAAAATATTACCAAACTTTATCAAACTATGTAATCCTGAGTGGAATGAAAATATATCTGAAGAAGAAGCTTTTATTAATGCTTTAAAATTGGCTGATGAATTTTGGAATATTTATATAAAACATTCAATAGCTGAAGTTGAAGCAATAGAACTAGTACTAAAAAAAATAAATGCAAGTAAAGAGTGTTATATTGTGTTTGATAGAGAAATTCCTTATAAAAAGGCAATAGAGATTTGCAATGAAAAAAAAGTTAAATATATAATTTTTAAGTCACGAAGGGAAGGGTATGAAATTAGAACATTAGTAGATGAATGTAATTTTAAAGAAGAATTAGTTAAAGCAGAAAATATAAATATGGCTATAAATTTAACAGGAATAAATGAGTTAATATATATAGATAATCATGGAAAACTATGTTGCACTGAAACATTAGAAAGTGCAATTAAACTGGTAAAGTATAATGAAAGTAAATGATTATTTTATAAATGATTTATTTTCTAAAAAAATTTATGATTAATATTGAAAAAAAAGTTAAGATTATTTAAGATAAAAATATGAAATTGTAAAAAATAGATACATAAATTAGAAAGGTTTAATAAAACATAAATGAAAGAAAAAATAATCACGAACGAAAGAAATTATGGAATTGATTTACTTAGAATAGTATCAATGATATATATTTTATTACTACATTGTATAGGGCAAGGAGGAATACTAGAGAATGTTAATACAGGTACTTTTCAATATAACCTAATATGGTTTATTGAAATATGTGCATATCCAGCAGTAAATATTTTTGCAATGATTAGCGGATATGTTCTATATAGTGAGAAACAGGAGAAAATAAGGTTTTCAAATTATTTGAAATTATGGTTTGAAGTAGTATTTTATAATTTATTGTTTGTAGGAATTTTTAATATTATAATGCCAAAAGAAGTTTCTAAAAGTGATTTTCTATCTGCAATTATGCCTGTTACTACTGAATCATACTGGTATTTTACTGCTTATACAGGTCTATTTGCAATAATGCCTATATTAAATTCTGCTATAGTAAAAATAGATGCGGAAAAATTAAAAAGATATTTTATTATAATTATAGTAGTTTTTTCAATATTGAATACTATTATGGGAGATGGTTTTAAACTTAAAGGGGGATATTCTTTTGCATGGATTTCAATATTATTTATTTTAGGTGCAATAATAAAGAAATGTCAAATAGGAAAAAATATCAAAGTATACAAAATAATTCTAGGTATACTATTTTTAAATATAATAACATTTATATGTAAAATGGGTGTTATGAAATTAAAATTATCAATAAATGAGGAATTAATAGTTTCATACATATCTCCTACAACTCTAATTTCAGCAATTTTATATATAATTTTATTTTCAAAAATAGAATTTAATAGCCCATATAAAAGAATGATTACATTTATGGCTTCATCATCATTTTCAATATATTTAATAAATAATAATAAATTTATATGGATTTATTTAATCTCAAACTTTTTCAAAGGTATAGCAAATCAATTAACGATAAAATTATTAGTTTGTATTTCAAGTTTTATAATACTGTTTGTAACTTTTTCAATTTTAATTGATAAAGTAAGAATATTTATTTTTAAAATATTAAAAATTGATGTTTTGGCTAGTAAGATAGAATACATATTGAATTTTTTCGTTTGTGCCTTTTTTTACTTTTTAATTGTAAAAAAATTTACATACTTTATTTTAAAATTCGCCTCA
>CANRLA010000101.1 GCA_947631315.1 uncultured Clostridia bacterium
TACAGTTGATATTAGAAAATGTAAGGAGGTAATTAGAAATGCGAGTAGAAAGCAATGTAAAGCCTACGGAAAAATTTAAAATAGAAAATATTAGTAAACGGTCGTTGCACCGTTTATTTTTTTGACAATATTCAAGAAGAAAGTAGGCAAAAAGAAAATGAGGATCCTCAAACAATTTATGTTTATGATATGTATGAAATAAACCCATATTATAGAAGTAATTTGCAAGAGGATTTAGAAACAAATTATCAAATATGGCTTGACTTTGCAAAGCAAGAAGAATTTGATAAATTGGCACAAGAAATTAGAGCGAAAAGAGATGAACTACTAGCTGAAACAGACAAGGAAATGGTGCTTGATAGACTAAAATTAACAATGCCAGAGGATATTTCAATGACAAATATAGTACAAGGCATTAAGGAATTTTTTACAAGCTTAAAAGAAATATTTTTATCAGAAATAGCAAAATATCGTCAGTCATTGCGAGATATTCCGCAACAACCAGGATTTCCTTATAATGTAGATTGGCCAGAAAGACCAAAAACAAATGATAAAGATAAGGGGGAAAGTTAATGGATAGTTCAATTTGGGTAGCAATACTAGGAACATTAGGAACTTTAATAACTGTTGGTGGAACTATAATAGTAGCTCTTATCAGTAAAAATACAAATAAAAAAGTTTCTAAAATAGAAGATGTGAAAGATTATTGTCAAAAAATGATGGATAAACATATTTTAGAAAATGACAAAACATATTTAACAGACTTTTTATCTGATATAGAATCAGGCGAACCAAAAAAGGAAATTCAAATTCGTAGAGCTTATGAAATCAAAGAAGAATATAACAAAAAGGGTGGAGACAGCTATGTTGATGATAAGTGGGAGGAACTTGCAAAAAAAGGAGTATTAAAAGAAAGGAGGCAAGAAGCATGACAGTTCAAGTTTTAGTGTATATTGTAACAACATTGTTTACATATATACTTGGCAAAGTATCAAAACATTTTGGATGGAATGAGACATTACCTATTCCAATTCAAAATATTATTGTTGGATTTATTTCTGCAGGAATAGGTATCTTAATTCATATTGAAGGACTAGATGCTAACGCAATAATAACTGCGGTAATAACTGCATTAGGTGGAATTGGTACAGCCACTGTATTATATGATGCAAAAAATCAATAATTTAATACAAGAACGAAATTCGTGTATTTCAAGAATACTGGAAGAAAAAATAAAAATCTTCCAGTATTTAATTTTTTATTAAGGAGGTTTTTTTATGGATGAAAAAAACTGGTTAGAACCAACAGAAGTATTAGAGTACGATGAAGAATTAGGCAAACAATGTATGGAAGATCCCAATAATGATTGGTCAGAAAAAATAGAGGATGGCATCGGCACAGAAAATAATGCCGAGCCTCAAGGATAGGAGGAAATGATATGGAAATAGTACAATTATTATGCCCATCAAGTAAGTATGGGATAAAAGGACCATATTCGATGGCTCCTAAGGGAATTACAATACATAATACTGCGAATGATGCGTCTGCTAAAAATGAAATATCTTATATGATAACAAATAATAACCAAGTATCATATCACTATGCTGTTGATGATGTTAGAGCTGTACAAGGAATGCCTTTAGATAGGAACGCTTGGCATGCTGGAGATGGTAGAAGCGGATATGGTAACAGAAATACAATAGGAATTGAAATATGTTATTCAAAATCTGGTGGAGATAGATTCTTAAAAGCAGAGCAAAATGCAGCAGAACTAACAGCAAGGTTAATGCTACAATACGGATGGGGTGTAGATAAAGTAAATGCAAAAGAAATAAATACGCACCAAAGCAGAAGCGGTAAGTATTGTCCTCATAGAACATTAGATATGGGTATAGGAAGATTTTGGACTATGGTTAAAAATAAATATGCCGAGTTATCGGGAAAGCCATTACCAACTCCAACACCGGAACCAACGCCACAACCTAGCGGAGATAGTTATTTAGTAAAAGTAACAACAGATGCGCTAAATATAAGAAATGGAGCAGGAACAAATTATGCTGTAACAGGATGTATAAGAGATAAAGGAACATATACAATAGTTGAAACACAAGGAAATTGGGGAAGGTTAAAGTCAGGAGCGGGATGGATCTGCTTAGACTATACTCAAAAAGTAAGTGGTGGAAACACACCTACACCGGAACCAACAACTAATGGAAGAAAAGTAGGAGATGTAGTTAATATCAACGGAGTTTATACATCTTCTATGTCAACAAATAAATTAAAACCTGCAGTTACAAGTGGAAAAATTACTAAAATAGTAAATGGCGCAAATAATCCATATCTATTAAATGATGGAAATATTGGATGGATAAATGAAAGCTGCATAGTTGGTAGCAGAAGTAACACTTCTAATAATACTACATCATTTAGTAAGGGACAGACTGTTACTTTAAAAACAACTGCTTCTAAATATTGTACTGGACAGACAATCCCATCATCTGTAAAAGGTAAAAGATATACAATAATGCAAGTTGGAAGCGGTAACACTCATCCTGATGGAGTATTACTAAAAGAAATTATGTCTTGGGTATATAAGGCAGATGTTCAATAAAACTTAAAAAATCAAGGTATATAAGTACCTTAATAAAAAATTAAAACCGCTAAAATCGGAACCTCGTGTGTCGATTTTTGCGGTCTTTTTTTATTTTACTTAAATTATTCTAGATCCTTAAGCTTTTTTTGAATATCTAGTAATATATTAAATGCTTGCTGAAAAGTTGTATTGTTCATATCTAAATTAGAAATTTTATTTAATATTTTTTTTATTTCTATATTGTTGATATACTCACTAATATTTGAGTTTGGTAAATTATCTATTACCTGATACTTTATTTTTAATTGATTAAGTAGTAGAATATATTTGTCTAACTGCGAAACTGGAAAACCACATTTGAAAATATTAGGTCCTAAATCTGTTATTTTCAAGCCCAGTTTCTCATTGATAATTTTTGCATCTTCATTTATGATATTATAGAAAATACCAATTCTAAATAAATAAATGCAAGATGCATCTTCTTGTTTTAGCTTTTTATATTGGTCTAACAATTTGCTCATTTATTACTACTTCCTTTCCTTTTTCGAACTATAATGTCTCCTGGCTCACAATCTAAAACTCTACACATTTTGTCTAAAGTTTCGAAGTGAATGCCGGAAGTTTTATTGTCCATAAGATGACTAAGAGCTTGATAACCTCCTTCCATATTTTTTACAAACCAATATTTTGTTTTTTTCTGCTCTTTTAGTATTTCTTTTACTCTAATATATACCAAGATTCTCACCACCCTTCTCACATATCTATTTTACAATGAACTTCAATATATTTTAACTCCTTGTGCCTTAATATACACCTGTAATAACTATTGTGTATTTAAGGTATTTTTGCTATAATTGATTTGGTGATTAGTATGGAAAATTTTAAAACAAGTATAGAAATTATAAATAAAGTTAAATGGTATATGGAAAGAAAAGACTATGAAGGCTTAAATTTATATATAGAAGAAGCAGAAAAAAATATTATGTTGGCTAGTAGTAAGGAAGAAGAATACATTGATCAACTTGTCAAAAGTTTAAAGTAGTAAAATCTGATAATTTTTTATGGTATTTTATAGTAAAAAATAGTAATTTTTGTCGAAAGATGTCGAATTTTGCAATTAAGTTGTATCAAGAGATTGATAAGATAGTACCTATCGGCTAGAATAGTTAAAATAATTTAATAAAATGGTAAAATATATATTAAGAGATATCTCTAAATATCATTTTATTAGGAGGGTATTTATGAGAAAAGAAGTAATATGTTTTGACCTTAATATCCTAGATAAGTTATTAAGTAAAATATTAAAGAGATATACATACAAAATTTATAGAAAAGGAATTGTTGATGGGTATAATTGGGCCAATTGCAAAAGAAAAGACTAAATTACATTGTTATTAGTTTGTTATTAACTGGTCAGGTTTTACTGGGTTTCATTAGGTTGCAAAAAACATAATGAAACCCAGTATTTTCAATAGATAGCAGTAATATAAAGAAAAAGCAAAAATATTGTAAAATCATTATAATTATTCTAGCAGGAGTAACATTAAATATAGCATTATCAGATGGAGGATTATTTGAAAAAGCAAAAGAAGGAGCAGAAAAGTAT
>CANRLA010000102.1 GCA_947631315.1 uncultured Clostridia bacterium
ACGGCACGATGTGGTGGTGTGAGAGGGGATGAAAATTTTAATATGAACTATTAAAATTTTCTACTCTACTCGATTGTTTCAAATAAATTTAAACAATATAAAATTTTAGCTTTTTTGCATATTTTTAACTCGTTTTTCATATATATTACTAAAAGCTTAAGGAGGTATGATATGGCAATAAAGTTGGAAAAAAGTAAACTAGCTATCAATCAAGTAATAACAAATAGAAATGAAAGTATTATTGTTGATGGAGATTGCATTGTTCCAGATGTAAAACCGGACATACTAGAAATAGTAGGAACAAGTGGAGTAGTTAATATTTATAAAAAAGAAGTAATGGAAGGAAAGGTAAGAGTAGATGGTTCCATTATTGTATATATAATGTATATTGGTGATGATGGAAAAACAAGAGGGGTGAGAAGCATAAATCATGTTCTTGATTTTTCACAAAGTTTTGTAGTAGAGAATGCTATGTCTGATATGAGTGAAAACATTTCTGCTCAGTTAGGAGTAATTGATTGCAAAATAATAAATGAAAGAAAAATTAATTTAAAGGCAAATCTAAATTTTGATATACAAGTTTTAGCAAATTCAGAAGTAGAATATGTAAATACAATTGACTTAAAAGATGTTCAAAAGCTAGAAAATACAATAGCTGTAAACTCAATACTAGGTATTGGTCAAACAAAAACATTGGCAAAAGAGACCATAAATATTGACTCTAATGATAATTTAGCAGAAATTTTAAAAGTAAGTAGCAAAATAATAAATAGAAGTATAAAAGTAAGCTACAACAAAATCCTAACAAAAGCCGATATAAAACTAAAAATAATGTATTTGACAGAAGATAATAGAATAAATATAGCAGAAGCAAAGCTCCCAATAATGGGATTTATAGACATGAAAGATGTAAATGAGCAAAATCCATGTGACTATGATTTTGAAATAAAAAATATGGTAATAAAACCAAACTCTACAACAGAACATTCAATTTATGTTGAAATAGAAGTAGGAATAATGGCTACATCTTATGTCAGTCAAGAAATAAATGTAATTCAAGATTTATACAGTCCATCGACAAATCTAAAATTTGAGCAAAATAATATTAAAATGATACAAAACAAAGCAATGTTTGATGGAACATTTAGCATAAACCAAAAGGAATTTCTAAATATAGGAGATGAAAAAGTTTATGATGTTGATACAGATGTTGTAATCAATAATATTAGAGTAAATGATAATGAAATTATAGTAAGCGGAAATGTAAATTTAGTATTTATATGCTCACTAAATGGAATGACAGGAATTCAAATTAAGAAAATAGAAGTACCATTTGAAAATAGAATGAGTTGTAATGGAATAAATAGCAGAGCAAATGCAAATGTAAAAGCTGATGTTATTTTAGAAGATTTTAATATTATGCCAGGAGGGGAAATTAATATAAGATTAGATATAGGGCTTAATGTCTCAGCTTGTAATGATGTGAACTTAAGATTAATCAGCAATATTGAAGAACTAGAAAAACAAGATTCAGATGACTATAATATGGTTATATATCAAGTAATCCCAAATGATAGTCTGTGGAAAATAGCAAAAAAATTCAATAGCACAGTTGAAAGTATCATAGAAACAAATGATTTAAGCTCAGATAAAATAATGCCAGGGCAACAACTTTTTATAGAAAAGTATATGGGGTAAAATGGATAAAATTTATTCAAGATTCAGAATTCCAAGAATTGTAGGCATTAAAAAAATAAATAATCAAAAAAAATTCTTGATAATAATTATATTAGTAATCTTAATGGCGTATACTACAGCTATTAAGATTATTGATATTATAAATCCAATGCTAGAAAGTTATGCAAGAATTTCAGCAAGAGCAACTGCAACAACCCTTTCAAATGATGCAGTGGGTGCCTCAATGAAAAATTATTCATATAATGATTTGTGCCAAATAGAAAAAGATGATGAAGGGAATATAAAATTATTAAAATTAAACGTAATAAATGTAAATAAAATATCTTCAGAAATAGCGTTGAACGTTCAAAAACAACTTAATGAAAATCTAAAAAGTAGCTTTGATATAAGACTTGGAACCTTAACAGCAAATAGATTTTTTGCGGGGAAGGGACCAGTAATAAAAATAAAGATGGAAACTGTTGGAGATATACAAACGAATATAAAATCAGAATTTACAAGTGCTGGAATTAATCAAACATTACATAGGATATATATAGACATTGCGTGTGATATAAATATTCTAACTCCTTATAAAGATACAAATGAAAAAATAAATATGCAGGTGTTGTTAGCAGAAGCGGTTATAGTTGGAAATATACCAGAAACTTATTATGATTTAGATGGATTAAATCAAAGTGATTCACTAAATATGATAGGATAAGAAAAAAAGAATTTAGACTTTATAATGAAATCTAAATTCTTTTTAAAAATTATTTTGCATTTTTAGCAATTTTGCAAATTTCAGCAAATGCTTTGCTATCAGTTATAGCTAAATCAGCAAGCATCTTTCTGTTAATTGTAACATTGGCTTTTTTAAGACCAGCAATTAATGCACTGTAAGTCATACCATTTAATCTAGCACCAGCATTAATTCTTGTAATCCATAATCTTCTAAAATCGCTTTTTCTATCTTTTCTACCAACGAAAGCATAATTTCCTGATTTCATAACAGCTTGTTTAGCTTGTCTAAATCTGTAACCTTTAGCGCCATAATAACCTTTAGCTCTTTTTAATATTTTTTTATGTTTCTTTTTTGTAATAACTGCTGTTTTTACTCTTGCCATTCTAATTCACCTTCCTTTTTAGTTACCATAAGGTAATAATTTCTTAACATGATTTTTACTTGTATCATCAACATAGGCATTTAAAATGCTTCCGCTTGATTTTTGTCTGTTTGTTTTATTAGCTAATAAATGTCTTCTATTAGCTTTTGTTCTTTTTACTTTTCCAGTAGCTGTGTAAGAATATCTTTTCTTGGCAGCTTTATTTGTTTTTAATTTTGGCATTTTTAAATCCTCCTTGTAATCTTGTAAATATATATAATAAATTAGTATTTGAACTAATATTATAAACAAATTGTAAGAATAATTAAAATAATATTATAAAAAGAAAAATAATCTATTTTTTAATATAATTTTAATGTATTAATTTAAATTAAGACTTTTTAGATAGAATAATAAACATATTTTTTCCTTCTAAAATAGGTCTTTTTTCAGCAACAGCGACATCTTCTAATTGAGAAACAATGCTATTAAGAACTTCTTCACCTTGCTTGATATAATTTAACTCTCTACCTCTAAATCTAACAGTAAATCTTACCTTGTTACCATCTTCTAAGAATTTTTGAGCATTTTTAATCTTAAATTCTAAGTCATGGCTATCAATATTTGGAGTAATTCTAATTTCTTTAATTTCAAAAACTTTAGATTTTTTTCTAGCTTCTTTTTCTTTTTTAGTTTGCTCAAATTTATATTTTCCATAGTTCATAATCTTGCAAACTTTAGGATCATTATTTGGAGCAACTAAAACTAAATCTAATTGCTTTTCAAAAGCTAAATCTAACGCTTCACTAAGTGAAAGTACTCCTAATTTTTGATTATTTTCATCAATTACTTGAACTTTATCTGCTCTAATTTGTTCATTAATAGGTAATTCTTGTTTTATGTTAAAACACCTCCTACAATTTTACTTTAGAAGAAAAATATTTTTGTAAAGTAATTAATCTATATAAAAGAAAAGTAATTATTTCTTAAATATAAAGATTAAAAACAAAATAAAAAGATTGGTTTAATGCCAATCTACTTCTCAATCATTTATAAAACACCATAAAAATAAACGAATATTTTTTATGAAAATTATAAATACCTTTTCCTAAAAGTGAAGGTGAGAAGTAAATCTTCTTCTTTTAATAATAAAATAATATTACTACAATTTTTTACAAATGTCAATATTTTTTAGAAAATTCCTTGACTTTTCTTATATTTTGTAATAAAATAATATAGCGTTATAGTAAATATGACCTTTTAGAGCAATTCCCCGGTAAGTTTACTCTTAAGGTTTCATATATATATTAATTT
>CANRLA010000103.1 GCA_947631315.1 uncultured Clostridia bacterium
CTTATATATAATTTAGATAAAGATAATAATCTTATTATACTGTCTTGTAAAGGTCATTACGAAGATAAACAAAAATAATTTTTAATATTGATAATATTGACTAATATAATATTTAATGTTATATTAGTCGATTTATTTGACAAAATTATCTACTAAATACATTGCAAAATTTATAAAAATTAAATAAAAATCTGCAATCTGTTGTGATTTTTATTATTCTACAGTATAATAATTGCGGAGGCTATTATATGATAGAAAGAACTGATTACTTAGAAAGATTAAAAAAATGGAAGGATAAAGATTTAATAAAAGTTGTAACAGGAATAAGAAGGTGTGGTAAATCTACTTTATTTGAATTATATATTGATTATTTAAAAAGTATTGGAATAGAAGATAAGCATATAATCTCAATAAATCTTGAAAATCCGGAAAATGAATTTAATGATTATAAAGAACTATATATGTTTGTAAAAAATAAAATCAAAGATGAAAAACAATACTATGTATTTTTAGATGAAGTTCAAAATGTTAAGGAATTTCAAAGGGCTGTTGATGGTTTATATATAATAAAAAATGTAGATGTATATATAACTGGTTCTAATGCATATTTACTATCGGGAGAATTAGCAACATTGCTAACAGGTAGATATATTGAAATAAAAATGTATCCTTTATCATTTAAAGAATATGTAAGTTTTTATGATAAAAAAGAATATGAAAAGCTTTATTTAGATTACATTAATAGAAGTTCTTTTCCTTATGCTTTAAAGTTAGAAGATGAACATGAGATAGATGATTATTTAGATGCATTATATAATACAATAATATTGAAAGATGTTGCTCAAAGAAGAAAAATTGCTGATACATCAATGCAAAGTATTACGCAACTGATGTCACGATGAGATATGCTATTTTAGGGAGAAGAAATATTGATGCAGGTCATATACTAGAAAATATAGTATATCTTGAACTTATAAGGAGAGGATATAAGGTATATATAGGAAAAATAGGAGATAGAGAGGTTGATTTTGTCGCAGAAAATAAAGAAGGCTTTACTTAGTTTCAAGTAGCGTATACAACAAGGGAGGAATCGACACTTGAAAGAGAATTGACACCACTTCAAGAAATAAATGATCATTATCCAAAATATATCCTTACAATGGATATTGACCCAATTGCTGATTACAATGGGATAAAGAAGATAAATGTTTTAGATTGGCTAGTAAAATAGTATTTTTTTATTATTTTAATGCATAATATATTATATATGTAAAAAAAATACACAATTACAAATAAAAGATGTAAAAAAATTGCATTATATTATTATTCATGATAAAATAATATAAGAGAAGGAGTGGAATATTATGTTAGTAAAATTATCTATGAAAAATTTTAAATCATTTGTTGATAAAACAGAAATTGATTTAAATGCAACAGGATATGAAATATTATCAAATAAAAATAAAACAAGTGATAATATTTTAAAAGGAGCCCTTTTTATTGGAGGTAATGCAACAGGAAAAACAAATATAGTTAGAGCAATTAGATTTTTATTAGAATTATTAGTATGGCAATCGGATGTTCAATTATTTGAATATAAAAGTTTTTATTCTAATTTGAAAGATAGAATGAAATTAGTATATGAATTTAAAATAAAAGATTCATATATTAAATATGTGATTGAAACAGATAATAATGCTATATTAAAAGAAGAATTAACACAAGATGGTAAGCAAATTTTAGTTAGAATTAATAGCAATGGTGAATATACAAACAAAGAAGATAAAAAAATGCAGATAGATAATGTTCAAAAAAATCAATCAGCATTAAGAGCAGTATATTTTGAAAATAGATTTATTGATAATGATGTTTTGCAGGAATGGTTTGAATTTTTGAAAGATTCTGTTTATATTGATCAAGCTAATAAATTTGTGGTATGTGCAAATCAAGAAAAACTAACAAAAAATTATTTTGAAAATAATGGAAAAGAGGAATTTAATAAGTTTTTAAGTTCAATTAATTATAATCAAACGGTTGATTATGTTAGTGAATATAAAAATAAATTAATGCGATTTAATTTTCCAAATAGAAAAGAAGTAATTGTATTAAGAAAGGATATGGATATAGGATTGCCAATAACTTTAGAATCTTTAGGAAACCAAACATTGGTTGAAGTATTACCACAAATTTTACAATCTATAAAGAAAAATTGTATGGTAATAATAGATGAATTTAGTAGTGCATTCCATAATCAATTAGAGGAAAAATTAATTAAATATTTTATGGAGAAATCAGATAGGTCTCAAATGTTTATAGTATCTCATTCAACTAACTTATTGAGTAATACATTATTAAGACCAGACCAAATTTATACAGTAGATTATATTATGGGAAAAGGAAGCAAAGTATATAGAGTTTCAGATAGTAAACCAAGAGAAGCCCAAAATTTAGAAAAAATGTATTTAAGTGGAGTGTTTAATGGAGTACCAAATATTAAATAAGAAATTTAAATTTAATAAAGATAAAAATATTGGAAGTGTATTGTATATAGTTGAGGGAGAGAGAAGAGAAATAAATTTATTAGGATATATATTTAAAGAAATTCTAAAATATGACGAAGTAATTGGAATTGATAGAACAGGTAACGAAAGGATAAAATATATAAGCAAAGAAAATAAAAATTCAAAAATATTTATTATAAATTCTGAACAAAGTAATATTCAAAGCATAGCAAATACTGACTTTAGAGATGAACAAGTAAAAAAATTAAAGCAATATGATGATGAATTTAACTATGAAAATATTCCAATTTATTATATTTTTGACTGTGATAGAAAAAATGACAAAAAAGCAATTGAAAATATCATCAAAACATATATAAATGCAAGAGAACCAAATGAAGAAAGAAAATATGATAGTATTGGTGGAATGGTATTATTAAGTTATCCAGCAATAGAATCTTTTGTAATATCAAATTTTGAAAAAGATATGTATAAATTCCATGAAAGATTTGATTTTAATGAAAAAAATTTAAAACAATATATTGGAGATAATATGTATTATGATAATAAAATGTCAATTGATACATTATCGAATGCTTATTTAGAATTAATAAATTCATTGCAAAAAATAAATGTGAACGAAATTAATTTGGATAATACAAAAGAATTTAATATGGATATTTTTAATTATGAACAATCAGTAAGTAACCAATATATGCTTAGTCTATTATTAATTTCTTTTGTTGATTTAGGAATAATTGAAATTGAATAAATATATGAATATAATTTATTGCAAGAGGAGAGACAAAATGGACGTTAATTTTGTAGGAAAAGTTATAGATGAAAAACAAGAAAGTAATGAAAATTATATAGTATTTTCATTTTATGAACTTAGAGTAAAATATAATCTTACAGAAGATGAGATAAGTAAATTTTTAGAACTTAGTAAAAATAGATTAGAAAATACAAATTATAAAGTTTACTTTACTGGTGAAGAATACACATATCAAGGAATAACAAAGAAAGTACAAGATAATGAATTAATGGTTGCAATAAAATAAAAGCTTTAGATTTTATATTCTAAAGCTTTTTTCAGATAACTTCAGTTTTATCCGTGGAGGGTTATTTACATTTAAATATTTTTTTGCTAAATGTTCATCAAAATCGCTGTTAAATGTTCATTAAAATTGCTGTTAAATGTTCATTAAAATTATTGACAATTATTAAATTATATATTATTCTAGTAGTATCTAATAATAGGAGATGATAAATATGGCTTTAACTAAGAAAGATTATAAAGAAAGACTAATAGATCAAAAGATTGATAGATATATAAAAGTTTTTGGTGCTTTATGTATAGAAGGTCCAAAGTGGTGTGGAAAAACATGGACCTCTTTAAATCATGCTGAAAGTGTAGCTTATGTTACAGAAAAAGAAATTAGAAATCTAGCAGAAACTGACCCTAAATATATTTTCAACAAACTAAGACCACAACTTATAGATGAATGGCAACTTGTTCCTGAAATTTGGGATTCTGTAAG
>CANRLA010000104.1 GCA_947631315.1 uncultured Clostridia bacterium
GAGATTCTCGTAAGAAAGAAAGAAAGAAATATGGTCTTAAGAAAGCTCGTAAAGCACCACAATTTAGTAAGAGATAAAATAGATTTAAAAACCTCAAAAGTATTGAAACTTTTGAGGTTTTAATATTTACTATTCAACAGTAACCGATTTTGCTAAATTTCTAGGTTTATCAACATCTAACTTTTTATTTTTAGCAATGAAGTAGGCAAAAATTTGTAAAGGAACTATTGAAATAATAGGTGATAAAATTGAATCTATTTTTGGAATGTTTATTATATAATTAATTTTATCATTTTTTATATCTTGATTTGTAATTAACACAGAATTAGCACCACGTGTAATTGCTTCTTCTAGGTTACTTAAAGTTTTCTCACTAATATTTGGATTAGTTGCAACTGCAATTACAGTTATTCCATTTTCAATTAATGCAATAGGACCATGTTTTAACTCACCAGCTGCATATGCTTCAGAATGGATATAAGAAATTTCTTTTAATTTTAAAGAACCCTCCATTGAAACCGCATAGTCTGTACCTCTACCAATAAAATATAAATCTTTTTGAGTATAGACTTTGTCTGCAATTTCTTTTATTGCATCGATGGTAGTTAAAGTATCTTTAACTTTTTCGGGTAGCTCAAGTATAGATTCTTTGAAACTGTTAATCTCTTTATTTTCAATTCCGAGTTGTTCTGATATATATAGTGCTAAAATATTTAATAGTGTTACTTGGCATACGTACGCCTTAGTTGAAGCAACAGCAATTTCAGGACCAGCATGAGTATATAAAGTGTAATCTGAAATTCTAGTAATGGAACTTCCTATAACATTAACTATAGAAATAGTAGTACTTCCTGAATCTTTGGCTAATCTTAAAGCTGCTATTGTATCAGCTGTTTCTCCTGATTGTGAAATAAAAATGCACAAAGTATGTTCATCAATTAGTGGATTTCTATAACGAAATTCTGAAGCCATATCTACTTCTGTTGGAATTCTGCAAAATTTTTCAAAAGAATATTTTGAAACAATTCCTGCATGCATTGCAGTCCCACAAGCAACAATAAATATTTTATTAAATTTCTTGAAATCAACTCCATCTAATTCAAGATTAACTTTTTTATCTAAAGAAAGTCTAGAACCAATGGTTTCCCTTATTGCATTAGGCTGCTCATATATTTCTTTTAACATAAAATCTTCAAAGCCATTTTTTTCACTACTCTCAGCGTTCCAATCAATTTCTTTTATATCCTTTTTAACTTCATTTAGATTTATATCAAAAAATTTAGCTGAATCTTTTTCAATAACTCCAATTTCTTCTTCATCAAGAAAATAAAATTTATTTGTGTGAGATAGTGCAGCTGGAATATCAGAAGCAATTATTTTTTCGTCATCTTTTATTCCCACAACTAAAGGACTATCCTTTTTGGCAACTATTATTTTAGTTGGAAAAAGAGGGGAAATAACTTCAATTGCATAGCTACCTTTTAGCTCTTTTAATGTTTTAGAAACTGCTTGTAAAATGTCTCCATTATAATTCATATGTATTAAATTTGGAATAACTTCAGTATCAGTATCAGAATATAATGTATATCCATTTTCTATAAGTTTTTGTCTAAGTTCTATATAATTTTCAATAATTCCATTATGTACTACTGCAAAACTTTTAGAATTGTCGAGATGTGGATGTGCATTTTCCTTAGATGGAATTCCATGAGTTGCCCATCTTGTGTGTGCAATACCAACATTTCCATGCAAATTTTCTAACTCTTTATTATCTTGTAAAACTTTAACTCTACCTTTATCTTTAACAATATCTAATTTATACTCATTATTATCAGGACTTAATACAGCAACTCCAGCTGAATCATACCCTCTATACTCTAATGAAAGTAGACCATTAATAAGAACTGGTACAGCTTTTTTATGTCCTATGTATCCAACAATTCCACACATATTATACCTCCGTGTAAATATTAATTACTTTATAATATATAATAATTAATAAAAAAGTGCAACATAAAAAATGTCAAATTTAGCATATAAATTAAGCAAGAGAGAAGATGCAAAAGGAGCATATTTCCAAAGATAATTTTTAATTGTTGACATGAGTTTTAGCAAATGTTATAAATTATATAGAATATAAAATTATGTACTTTAGTAAATGAGCAGTACGAATTTTTAAAAAGAAAAAGAAAGGAATGTATTAATTATGAAAAAAACAGGTTTTATAGGTATAGGAGTTATAGCAATTATAGTAATTATAGCAATGTTATTGATAAGTGGCTATAATGGAATGGTTTCTAAACAAGAAACAGTAGACAGTGCATTGTCTAATTTAGATGTAATGCTACAAAGAAGGGCTGATTTAATTCCTAACTTGGTAAATACAGTAAAAGGTTATACATCTCATGAAACAGAAATAATTGACAAAATAACAGAGGCAAGAAGCAAACTTGTTAATGCGAACGGAGTTGAAGAAATGTCAGAGGCTAATAATGAATTATCTAGTTCTTTAAATGCATTAATGGTAGTAGTTGAAAATTATCCTGACTTAAAATCATCAGAGAATTTTATACAATTATCAGATGAACTTGCAGGAACAGAAAATCGCATTGCTGTTGCAAGAAAAGATTATAATGATGCAGTTAAAACATTTAATACATCAATAAAAAGATTTCCAAATAATATATTAGCAGGTATTTTTGGATTTGATGAAGCAGTATATTTTGAAGCAGATGAAAAGGCTCAGGAGGTCCCTAGTGTTAATTTTGAATAAAAAAAGTATTATTAAAATATTAGCAAGTATTTTAATAATAATAAATTTATTAAATATTCAAGTCTTTGCAATAGTCGCTCCAACATCTGATTTTTATGTTAATGACTATGCTAATTTGCTTACTGAAGAAACTAAAAACTATATAATTAGTAAAAATGTTGATATGCAACAAAAGACAGGTGCGCAAATTGTTGTTGTTACAGTTGAAAATCTTGAAGGAGATAGTTTAGAAGATTATGCAAATAAATTATTTAGAAGTTTTGGCATAGGAGATAAAACTAAAAATAATGGTATATTAATGCTTTTAGCATTAGAAGAGAGAGAATTTAGAATTGAAGTTGGTTATGGATTAGAAGGAGCTTTGCCTGATGCAAAGTCAGGAAGAATACAAGATGATTATATAATACCTTATTTAGCAGAAGATGATTGGAATGAAGGAATAAAAAATGGATTTGATGCACTTGTTAGTGTGGTAGCTCAAGAATATGATGTAGATATTGAAACCGCAACTGGAATATATGTAGATGATTCAATGAAACAAGAAGATATAGGAGCGTCAATGTTTTCAATGTTCGTAAGCAGTATTATTATAGCAATTATTGTAAAACTTATAACTTCAAAATTTCCAAGTGAAGTAAAAAAAAGAATAAGAAGAATTGCTGTACTAGTATATTCAATAATAGCATTTGCACTAAGTTGGAGATTTACTTACATGTTGTATACAAATCTTATTATTACATTTTTTGGGGTTGAAATATTTTTTGCCATATTGTTTGGAAAATCCAGCGGTGGAGGATACTATGGAGGCGGAGGCTATCATAGTGGAGGCCATTCGAGTGGAGGTTTCCATGGTGGTGGTGGTTCTTCCGGAGGTGGAGGAAGCTCAAGAAGTTTTTAATTAGATAAATTTAAAATCCTCTATAGTTTTACATAGAGGATTTTGCTATGAAAAATATTAGTTCCGTTTTTTATGACATGTTGATTAATTGCAGTTTTTTTGCTATAATTTAAGTATGTTTAATATAGAAAATGAACTAAAAAAGCTGCCCACAAAACCAGGCGTATACATTATGCACGATAAGAATGACAAGATAATATATGTTGGTAAAGCGATAAATTTAAAAAGAAGGGTAACTTCATATTTTAGAAAAACAAATAAAACTCAAAGGATTCTTAATATGGTATCATTAATAGACCACTTTGAGTATATTGTTTGTGATAATGAAGCGGA
>CANRLA010000105.1 GCA_947631315.1 uncultured Clostridia bacterium
TTTTAAGTGGCCTTAAGCTCCACTACTCGCTTTTAATACTTCTAGGTTAATGTCGAAACCATTTACATCCCCATATATTTATATTATACTATAATTTTCATATAATATCAATTATTTTTTACAAACGTTTCTATAAAAAATACTACTTATATTACAAATTGCACTTGCTTTTCAAAAAATTTCTCCCAAAATTTTTAGGGAGAAATTTTTTATATTTACTAATTTTCATTTGTTTTTATTTTTATATTATTGCTCAAATATTTCTATAAATTCTTGTTCATTAATTTTCTCTTTTTCTAATAATCTTTCTGCAACTGTATCAAGTTTATCTCTATGAAGTATAAGTAATTCTTGTGCACTCTTATAGGCTTTTTCCAATATTGCTCTTACTTCTTTTCCAATCTCATCTTCTAAGTTATTTCCTAATAATTGCATTTGATATGGATCTCTTTCTATGTTCATAGACATTGGTCCTACATTTTCACTCATACCATACACAGTAACCATATCTCTTGCAATTTTCATTGCAACTTCTAAATCATTACTTGCTCCTGTTGATATATCATTTAAAGCAATTTTTTCTGCTGCTCTTCCACCTAACAATGAAATTAGTTTTTCTTCCATTTCAGTTTTTGAAATATAGAATTTGTCTTCATTTGTTTTGTACATTGTATATCCACCTGCAAATCCCCTTGGTATAATTGATACTTCTTTTACATTGTCTTGAGTTTCCAAATATCTACTTACTACTGCATGACCTGCTTCATGATATGCTGTTAACTTTTTATCTTTTTCTGATACTACTTTATCTTTCTTTTCTAATCCTACTGTAACTTTCTTTACTGCTTCTTCAATATCATCATTATTGATTTCTTCATGCTTTTTACTTGCTGCAAGTATTGCTGCTTCATTTAAAATATTTTCTAACTCTGCTCCACTAAATCCAGCTGTATCTTCTGCAATTGATTTGAAATTAACCTCACTAGATATTTTCTTGTTTTTGCTATGAATTTTTAATATTTCTTCTCTATCTGTCACATCAGGAAGTCCAATTGTTATAGTTCTATCAAATCTTCCTGGCCTTAATAATGCTTCATCTAACATTTCAGGTCTATTAGTTGCTGCTATAACTATTACTGAACCATCTGTTGAAAATCCGTCCATTTCAACTAATAATTGATTTAATGTTTGATTATTTTCTGTATCTGCTCCGCTATTGCTTGACCTTCTTGAACCAATTGCATCTATTTCATCAATAAATACAATACATGGTGATATTTTTTGTGCTTTTTCAAATAATTTTCTTACTCTTGATGCTCCTAATCCTGCAAACATTTCAATAAATTCTGAACCACTTATTGATATAAAAGGTACTCCTGCTTCACCTGCTATAGCCTTTGCAATCAAAGTTTTACCTGTTCCAGGTTTTCCACATAATAGTACACCTTTTGGAACTCTAGCTCCCATTTTTGCATACTTTTTAGGCTCTTTTAAGAAATCAACAATTTCTATCATTTCTGCTTTTTCTTCTTTTAATCCTGCTACATTTTTAAATGTTATTTTATCAACTGAAATGCTTGGGTCATATACTTTTCCTTTATCTCCCAATCCTTGCATTTGAAATAACACTACTATTAATGCTATCATTATCAATGTTGGTAAAAATGATATTATACCTGAACCTATAGTTAAAAGAATATTTTCTTTATCTTGTTGTAATTCAAATTCTGTTCCTGTTAATGTTTTCTCTTGTATCAACTCTATAAATGCTTGTGTATTTGGAACTATTGCATACTTTGTTAAGTCTTCTAGTGCTTCTTTATCTTCTTCATCAGGAACATTTCCCTCACTGTCTTTATAAGTAACTACTATTGATGTGCTATTTACAGTCATTTTTATTTTTCCGACTTTACCTTCATCTATATCTTTTATTAATTGGGTATATGGAACATTTTTATCTTCATTCTTGTTTTTTGAAATTATTGCAATACTAACTCCTATAACAACAACTAGGATAGCTATTATTGTTATAAGGAAGGCTTTCTTTTTTGATTTATTATCTTTATTATTTTTTTTCTTATCTTTTTTAGAATATTCTATTTTTTCGTCTTTTTCTTTATCAAATTCTTTTTGCATTAGATTATTTTCCTCCTTCTATATTTGCCTGTGGTTCTGGACCTTCTTTTCTTTTTGTTTTTCTTTTTACATCATCTAGCTTTTTTTCACTTCCATTATTATTATTTTCTTTATTATTCTCTTGTTCTTTGTTTTCTTTATTTTCTTCCTTTTCTTCTTTTTCTTCCATATTTTTTTCTAGTTTTTTTACTTCAATCGTTGCTTTTATTAATTGTTTTTTCTTAATTAAGTCAGACCTCATAATTAATATTACTGCAACTACATAAACATAGGATATTAGTGCATACATTACTTGGAAGTGATCCATATAAAAACCATTTATTAAATTCATACAAGTATATATTAAATTAATTATTATTGGCAAAGTTAGTGATGATATTCCTATTGTTAATGCTTGAGAATACTTTATTGATATTTTTGCCATTTTACTGATAATTATAACTAGTAATGATAATGCTAATGCGTCTATAACTGTGCTTACTGTATACACAATATATGTTGTCCCAAATACAGATATATAAATTGCTGAATTAATTTGTACTCTGTTATCATTAAATATAGAAATAATATCATCTTTAGTAATTGATTCTATCCCATTTGATTTTAGCAAATTATCATAATTTGTTTCCATTTTGTTGCCTTCTACAATTACTACTATTTTATTTTTTAATAATAATATAATGCTTCCTTTATGTTCTTCTATTTGCTGTTCATATATGTTTACTTCCTCTGCTTCATCATCTATTATTATTTTTATATTAAGATTTTCTATATTATCTATTTTATAAGCACCTTCATTATCTAATTTTAGTCCTTCTTTATTAATTATGAAATTTGGAAAATTATTAACTACATACTGCGATGCCTCATCAATTATGTTGTTCATTTTATATGTAATAATTCCTGATACTATTATTGTAAATATTATCATAAGCTCTAGTAAATATATTATTGACCTCATCACTTTTTCTGAAATAAGAAGATAGTATTTATCTAAATCTTTAATACTAATTATTATTTTCTTAAAAAATGGTATCTTTTTTTCCATTTTCTTAAGCCCCCTATTTAAATTTTTTCTATTTGTACTCCATCTATTGTATCTTTAATAATATATCCTTTTTCCTTTATTTCATCTCTTAATTCATCTGCAAGTTTATAATCCTTTTCTTTTTTCGCTTCAGCTCTCATATTTACCATTTCCATAATTTCTTTTGGTACTTCTAATTCTTTATCTAGATATTTTCTAGCATTTTTTAGGTCTAATCCCATTACTTCATCAAATTTTTCTAAAAGACTTGCTATCTTTTTTGATTTAGATTCGTTTCTTATTACTTCCCAAACTACTCCCATAGCAAGTGGCATATTTATGTCATCATTTATTGCTTGATGAAATCTTTTCTCGTATTCTTCTAAATCTTTATCAGATATTTCATCATTACCTTCTAAATTTTTAATATATCCTTCTCTTAGTCTTGTTAATGCTTTTTGAGAAGATAAGGCACTTTCAAAAGTAAAGTTTAGTTTATTTCTATAATGAGAATTATAGCAAAATAGCTTATATGCTAAGGGTTCTATTCCTTTTTCTTGTAAATCTGCTAATCTATAAATATTACCTAATGACTTTGACATCTTTCCGCCATCTATAAGTAAAAATTCACAGTGCATCCAAAATTTAGCTGGATTATGTCCAAATGCTCCTTTGCATTGTGCAATCTCGTTTTCATGATGTACTGGAATATGGTCAACTCCTCCTGTATGTATATCAAAATTTTCTCCTAAAAATTTTCTTC
>CANRLA010000106.1 GCA_947631315.1 uncultured Clostridia bacterium
TATTGCTCTTGATACTAATACCGCTTTATCTGATGGCTTCCCTTCTCTTCTATTAAAACTTCCTGGTATTTTACCAACTGCATATAGTTTTTCTTCATAGTCTACTGATAATGGGAAAAAGTCAACCCCTTCTCTTGGTTCTTTAGATGCTGTTACATTTGTCATTACAACTGTGTCACCATATCTAACAGTTACACTTCCATTTGCTTGATTTGCAAATTTTCCTGTTTCAATTGACAATTTTCTTCCTGCCAATTCTGTTTCATAAAACTTAAACATATTTTACCTCCTATTAAATGTAACTGATTAGACTGTAACCTCTATATTATGAATTATATAAAATCAACTTTATAAATATGTTTTTTCAAATAACATATACAAATAATTCATATTATACAAGCTACTCGCCATAACCAATTACAAAAATTTATTTTCTATAATAATTATAGACTAAAAAATTAAAATACTTACATAAGGATATAAAGCGAACGTACTAGAATATCTAAATACGTTCGCTTTTTTTAAGATTATTTTCTCAATCCTAATTTTGCAACTATATCTCTATATCTTTGAATATCTTTCTTTGATAAGTAGTTAAGTAAACTCTTTCTATTTCCAACCATTTTGTATAATCCTCTTCTTGAATGATTGTCATTAGGATTAGCTTTTAAGTGTTCTGTTAATTCAGCTATTCTTTCTGTTAAAAGAGCTACTTGAACTTCTGGAGAACCAGTATCTTTTTCATCTCTTCTATAAGTTTTAATTATTTCTTCTTTTCTTTCCTTTGTCATCATAGTATTTTTACACCTCCTCGTTTTATCTATTTCCTTATGCTGAGCTCTAGTGGTGTAATTTTCCTAAAACTAAGCAAAAGGTTACGATATTTATATTAGCATATTTTTACTTTTTTTGCAAGCATTTAATAAATAAAATTTTAATATGTTGCTTTTAACTATATAATGAAGAAATTTTTTAACATTTGAATTTACTTTTAAATAAAGTCTATTATTGATTTTTTAATATAATCTTACAATAGTTTTTCTTTCCCTTTTTTAGTATAATGTCCTTTTCAAAATTTTTGGCAGATAATATCAAATTTTGGTCAGAAATTTTTTCATCATTTATTGTAATTCCACCTTGAGCAATTAATGTTTTAGCTTGTCCTTTTGATGGAGCAAAACCTGATAAAATTATAGCATCTAGTATTCCTATATTATCATTTGATTCTACTGATGGAATATTTTCCATACTTCCATTACCTGCAAATAATGCATTTGCTGCTTCTTCTGCTTTTTTAGCTTCTTCTTCTCCGTGAACTAGTTTAGTTATTTCAAAAGCGGCTATTTTCTTTGCTTTATTTAATTCTTCACCCTCTACTGATGTCAATTGGTTTACTTCTTCCATTGGTAGAAATGTAAGCATACATAAGACTTTTTTAACATCTTTATCATCTACATTTCTCCAATATTGATAGAACTCATAAGGAGTTGTTTTTTCTTTATCTAGCCAAAGTGCTCCTTTTTCTGTTTTTCCCATTTTCTTTCCTTCTTTATTAGTTAGGAGTTTAATGGTAAATGCAAAAGAATCATCATGACCAAATTTTCTAATTAAATTAACTCCACCTATTATATTAGACCACTGGTCATTTCCACCAATTTGTAATTTGCAACCATATTTATTATATAATGTTAGAAAATCATAAGATTGCATTAACATGTACCCCATTTCAAAGAATGTAAGTCCTGTTTCTAATCTATTTTTATAGCAATCAGCTGCAAGCATTTTGCTTATTGTAAATTGAGAACCTATTTCTCTCATAAATTCTACAAATTTCAAATCTAAAAGCCAATCTGCATTGTTAACTATAATTGCTGCATTTTCTCCTTCAAAACTAACAAATTTACTAACTTGAGCCTTTATACATTCTACGTTATGATTTATTTCTTCTCTTGGCATCATTTTTCTCATATCTGTTTTTCCAGAAGGGTCACCAATAGTGGCAGTTCCTCCACCCATTAAAATAATAGGCTTATGACCTGCTTTTTGCATATATGATGCAACCATTAATGTAACAAAGTGTCCAACATGAAGACTATCTGCAGTTGGGTCAATACCAATGTAAAATGGTACATTTTTGTTTTCAAGCATTTCTCTTAATTTATCTTCATAAATTGTTTGTTCAATATAATCTCTTTCTCTTAATTTATCCAAAATATTCATTAAGTATTCTTTCTCCTATATTTTTTTAAGTTTTAGGAAAAACTTATAAACCTTTGTCATTTTAACATATAAAAGTTTTATATACAATATCTTCCATATATTTTTTATTACTTTCAGGATTTTTTCTTATATTAGTAGCACTAATTGGGATTGTTTTATCTACTTTGATATTTTCTACATTTAAATCTCTTGCAACATATTTTCCATATTCTTCACTTGAATAAAATCTATTTACTGGAATATCTTTAAAAACCTCTTTCAAATAATCTGTTTGAATTTTTATTGATTCTTCATCCATTCCAAACTTTTTTGGCGGATTTTTTCCAAGTATTATATGAGCGGATGGATACAACTGTTTTATCCATAATGCTCTTGTTTCTAATGAAACATCACTTACATCAGTATCATTTATCAAAATGTAAAATTCATCATTTTCTTTTATTCCCTTTTCAATTAGAGATTCATGCCCTTTATGAAGCGGTGCAAATTTTCCTATTGTAAATCCTATATTCATTTTGTGTGCTCCTTATGTAAAAAAGCCAGTTTATAAGCTGGCCTTTTAAATTATTGTAACCTATATAATCGTTGATGAGAAATCAAAGATACTGCTAATGTTAATCCTTAGCAAGCACAGCACCAGTATGCTGTTGCATTTCGGCAACGATTTATATTTTAATAATTTTCTGCTTTTATTTCAAAGTAAGCTTTTGGATGATTGCAAACTGGGCATACTTCAGGAGCTGATTTTCCTACTACTATATGTCCGCAGTTTCTGCATTTCCATATTTTATCCCCATCTTTGCTAAACACTAGACCATCTTTTACATTTTCCAATAATTTTAAATATCTTGCTTCATGCTCTTTTTCAATTTGACCAACTGCTTCAAAAAGATAAGCAATTCTATCAAATCCTTCTTCTTTTGCTTCTTTAGCCATTCTATCATACATATCTGTCCATTCAAAATTTTCTCCTGCTGCTGCTGCTTTTAAGTTATCTTCTGTTGATGGTATATCTCCACCATTTAATAATTTAAACCATATTTTTGCATGTTCTTTTTCATTTTCTGCTGTTTCTAAAAATAAACTTGCAATTTGTTCATATCCTTCCTTTTTTGCTTTACTTGCAAAATATGTATATTTATTTCTTGCTTGTGATTCTCCTGCAAATGCTTCCATTAAATTTTTCTCTGTTTTTGAACCTTTTAATTCCATTATATTCCCTCCTCAAATTTTAATCAAATATATGTCTTATTCATTATACAATATATCATATTTAAAATCAAGATAACTTTTTTAATATTTTTTATTATCAATATTTTCCTCCTAAAAAATAGTGCATGAACATATAAAATATATGCCCCGCACTATTAAAAAAAATTTGTTCACCTACTTATTTATTACTTATATTTCAAAGCTTCGCCAATAGGGTGGCGAAATACATTTGCTATTGTCATTATATGCCATTTTTTTATTTTTGTCAACCATATTTTTATTATTTGAATATTAAGATAAAAATATTCAATTTATTTTATTTCCTGTATTTTATTTAAAATAAATTTAGATATCAAAAAAATAAGTTGCTTCTAAATCTGCTTCGTGAGTTAGCAATGCTATTGGATATTTTTTATAAGCAAGTCCTATTGTTGTATATAATTCCTTTGGTTCAGTATATCCCATGTGCCATCTTATTGCATATTTCTCC
>CANRLA010000107.1 GCA_947631315.1 uncultured Clostridia bacterium
TATCCACAAATTCCTTATATAGGATTTAAAACAGAAACAACAAAGATTCCGATTACTTTTCCAAAACAACATCAAGACGTGCAACCTGGAATGGAATATAAAATGAAACCTCTTCCTATATTTGATAATCCAAATTGGACTCCTAGTAATAAGCTTAAAGATAAAGTTGTCATTATATCAGGTGGTGATAGCGGTATTGGAAGAGCAATTAGCGTACTATTTGCAAAAGAAGGAGCTAATATTGTAATTAGCTATTTTAATGAACATGAAGATGCAAATGAAACTAAGAAAATTGTTGAAAGCTTAGGTCGTAAATGTCTTTTGTTTCCTGGTGATTTGAGAGATGAAAGTTTGTCTAAATATATTGTAGACAGGACTTTAAGCAATTTTGGTAAGATTGATGTTTTAATTAATAATTGTGGTGTTCAGTTTCCTCAAGATAGCATTTTAGACATTTCTAATGATCAATTACGAGATACTTTTGAAACAAATATTTTTACATTTTTTTATTTGACTAAAGCTGTTTTACCTCATTTAAAAGAAAATTCTAGTATTATTAATACTACATCAATTACAGCTTTTGATGGCAAGAAAAATTTAATTGATTATTCTTCAACTAAAGGAGCTGTTACAGTTTTTACTAAATCACTTTCACTGTCTCTAGCTGACAAGAAAATCCGTGTTAATGCAGTTGCACCTGGTCCAATTTGGACGCCTTTAATTCCTTCATCCTTTTCTGCTGAAGAAGTAGAAGTTTTTGGCACTGATGTTCCTTTAAAAAGGGCAGGTCAACCATTTGAACTTGCTCCTGCCTACCTTTACCTCGCTTCAGATGATTCAAGATATGTGACTGGTCAAATTATTCATGTTAATGGTGGCAGTATTGTGTAAAATCAATATTCTTAGCAAAACAAGGCATACACAAAACTCTCCACTAAGGCGTGGAGAGTTTTTATTAACTTCAATGGAAAAATGAAGTGTACAGTTATATATTTTCCTTTTCTTCTATTTCTAATTCAGATGTACAATGTGGACATCTATCAGCTTTTATATTTATTTCACTTTGGCAGTGTGGACATATTTTCGTTGTAACTTCTACTGTTTCTTCTTTATGTCCTATATTTGATAATTTGTTAATAAACTTAACAATTAAGAAAATTACAAATGCCATTATAATAAAGTTTATAATATCTGTAAAAAATGCACCATAAGCTAGGTTTAGCTTTCCTATTTTTAAACTGTATTCAGAGAAGTTTACTCCTCCAAACAAGCCTAAAATTGGTGAAATAATGTTGTTTGTTAGTGATGTAACTACGCTTTGAAAAGCACCACCAATTAAAACACCAATAGCTAAGTCAATAACATTTCCTTTTAGTGCAAATTCTTTAAATTCTTTTATAAATTTTCCTTGTTTTTTTCTAGCATCTTTTATAGCTTCTTTTGCTTTTTCTTTTTTATCAATTTTTATTTCTTTGTCTAGTTCTTCTTGTTCATTTGTAACTTCTTTTTTTTCTGTTTTTTCATCTAAATTTTCTTTTGCTTCATTTTTTAATTCTTCTTTTTTACTCATATTTTCACCTTTTCTTGTTATTTATTTTGCTTAATATTATAATGTTTTATAGCATTAGTCAAGTTTTATTTTATAGTTACTAGTTTATATTTATTTGTTTCTACTTTTTCCTTTAATAAACTATTTAATTTTCTTGGATTTTTTATTAAATCCTCTTTATCTTTTTTACTTAATTTCTTTAGCCAATATTCTAATTTAGATGCATATATTCTATCTTCAGATATCCATGCTCTTTCTAGCTTAACTGCTGTATGCGTTTCTGTGTATTTAGCACATTTTTTATCTTTTTTTATATGTTCCTCTAGCCTTCTTGCTAAATCATTTGTCATTCCTGTATAAATTGAATTATCTTTGCATCTAATCATATATGTATAGTACATTTATTTTTCCTCTTTTTACATCTATAATTATTTTTATTTTCAGTTTTTATGTTGGCAATTTCCATAACTTTT
Organism: uncultured Clostridia bacterium; assembly: GCA_947631315.1. Classification (GTDB taxonomy): domain Bacteria; phylum Bacillota; class Clostridia; order TANB77; family CAG-508; genus CAG-793. The sequence goes on from CANRLA010000107.1 coordinate 2,023, forward strand.
TACATTTATACTTTATATATTGGGCAAATTTCGTCCCACCTTTTATTTACTTCATTCCAATTAACAATATTCCAAAAAGCGTTAATATAGTCTTGCCTGCTTGATTTATATTGTAAAAAGTAAGAGTGTTCCCACATATCTAAAACTAGCAATGGAATACAACCCCATAAAGTTAGATTTTGATGTTTTTCACATTGTAAAATTTCTAGCTTTTTAAAATTTGGAACCCACACTAGCAAATTCCAGCCTGAAGCCTCAACACTTAAACTGCTTTGAGTAAATTGGTTTTTAAAATTTATAAATCCATCAAAGTCTTTTTCAATTTGATCCATTAAACTTTTACTTGGACTACTTGGTATCATTAAAATCATATTTAGAAAAAATAATTCGTGTAAAATTACTCCTGAACCGAAAAAACTTAAATTTTTTTCTAAACATTTTATATCTTGAAAGTTGTTGTTTATTCTTGCCTTTTCTAATTTTTCCAAAGTTTCATTTGTATTTTTTATATATCCTTCGTATAATTTATTATAGTGAATATCCAATGTTTCCTGACTGTAATATGGTTCTAAAGCATTTAAGCTGTATGGTAATTCTATCTTTTTCAACATAATAAAATAACTTTCCCTTCTTAAAAAATTTTTACTAAAATAGTTATTTTCCAATTGCTATCTTAGATATAATAAAACTTATTAATTAATAATATTATAAAAATAATTTTTTATTATAAGAAAATTTATTTTTTTAGTTATTTATATAATTTTTATCTGAATTGCATTTGTTTTTAATACCTATGTATGACTGCAATTTTGCGTTTTGGCAATTTATCAAATTTTTATTTAAATTACATTTTTAATATATATGTAAGACTGCAATTCTGTGTTTTAACTATTTAAACTGAATTTCAAATTAGTTAAATAAAATTTCAATTACCTCTTTATTTTTAACTAGTTCTTTAAATTTTTTTCCTTCTTCTTTGCTACCTGCAACACTACCATAATGCGTTGGAATTATTACTTTAACATTTAAATTGTTAGCAAGTTCTGCCGCTTCTTTGTAATCCATTGTATATGTTCCACCAACAGGCAAAAAAGCATAATCGGCTTCTATTCCATGCAATTCATCTATATTGTCTGTATCTCCTGCTATGAAATATTTTACGCCATCTAAATTAATTATAAAACCAACCCAATTATTTTGCTTTGGGTGGAACTGTTTTTCCACATTATAAGCATAAGTTGTGGAAAATTCTATGTCATCAATTTTATAATTTTTTCCTGGCTCAACTATTAACACATTTTCTTTATTTACTAGTTGCTTTGCATCTTGCTCTGAGCTTTTTACTGTAATTATTTTTGTATCTTCTTTTATTATTTTTCTTAAATCATTTTCTGAAAAATGGTCATAATGAGAATGTGTGCAAAATATATAGTCTGCGTCATGCAAATTTTCCTCTATTTCATAAGGGTCAATATAAATTTTTTTACTTCCTATAAGTTGAATGCTATTGTTACTATTAACATTGAAATTTATCATAAATATTTCTCTCCTTTACTTTAAGTTATATACATTTTTATAACTATTTTTTAATTATAATTCTTTCCAAATTTCTTCTTTGAATCCAATAAAAATTCCTTTATCTGATATCAATAGTGGTCTTTTTATTAGCATCCCATCACTCGATAATAATTCTATTTTCTCTTTATCACTCATAGTTACTAATTTATCTTTTAGCTTTAATTCTCTATACTTTAGTCCGCTTGTATTAAACCATTTCTTTAGTTCTTGTCCACTCTTTTTTATCCATTCGGTCAATTCTTGAACTGTTGGTGTTTCGGTAGTAATATTTCTATCTATAAATTCAATATTATTTTCTTCTAACCA
>CANRLA010000108.1 GCA_947631315.1 uncultured Clostridia bacterium
GGGCATTTACCTGTGTATCAGATGGACAAATAAATTTATCACCTGATGCTACAGCTAAAAAAGCAGCTCAAGATGCCATAAATGGTTGGGACCCAACGTATGGAGCATTATACTATTTTAATCCAAATACTGCAACGAGTGCTTGGATATGGTCAAGACCAATGACTATAACTATTGGAAATCATAGATTTTGCAAGTAGAAGAGCTAATATAAATATAGGATATACAGAATTTGAGGTGTTAGTATTAACGCCTCTAGTTTAGTTATTGAAGATTGTGCTAAATTCTTGACATATATATTTTTTATCAATATAATATTCTTATAAAAAGTAGGAGATTAGTATGTTAAAACCGAAGGCTCAATTTAATAAAGTGACAGACATTACTGCTGATTTTTTGAAAAAAAATAACATAACAGCAGTAATATTAGATGTAGATAATACACTAATTGATTTAGATAGAAAGCCACTAGAAAATGTAGAAAAATGGGTTAATTCTTTAAAAAAAGAAAATATAAAAATTTGCATAGCGTCTAATAGTATAAAAAAAGGAAAAATAGAGAAAGTAGCAAAAAAAATGGATATACCATTTATTTATTTTTCTACGAAACCTTTAAAAAGAGGTTTAAAAAAAGCAGTACAAATTCTACAAGAAAAAAATGAAAATATTGCAGAAATTGGAGACCAATTGTTTACTGATGTATTAGGAGCAAATAGAATGAAAATGTTTTCTATATTGACTAAACCAATATCAGGTGAAAAAACAAAATTAGGAGAAATAAAAAGAAGAATAGAAAAGATTTATTTAAAAAAGCTAGTATAAAAAGAAATTTTTAAAAATAAGATAAAAATAAAAAGATATAACTAAGAATAAAAAATGAAAATAAACAAATGAAAAAATAGGAGGATAAAATGTACATAAACGATATTCATATACTATGGTATTTTTTTATAGGGTTACTGGGACTTGCAGTTGGGCAAGTAATGAACTGGGCAAATGTTAGATTAGAAAATCATGAAAAGGTATTTTGCAAAGAATTTTTTACAACATATTTACCACATATGAAAGTAAACTTTTTTCTAATATTTCCAATTGCAATTATATATATTGCTTTACTATTTTTATATGGATTTCAAATGAAATTATTAGAATATGTAATATTAACACCTTTGATAATATCAGCATTAGTAATTGATTATAGAGAACAAATTATACCAAACAGACTAACTTTAACTATATTTGAAATAGGAATAGTATTTACTTTTATTTATGGATTATCTGATATAAATATATTTGTAGACAGAATCTTGGGAATGATTACTGGAGGAGGAATATTTTTATTTATTACTCTAGTAGGTGGTCTTATTGCAGGAAAAGAAGCAATGGGATTTGGAGATGTAAAGCTAATGGGAGCATTAGGAATTACATTTGGATTAACTAATTCTATTATGATATCTATATTATCATTTTTATTAGGAGCAATAATTAGCATCATTTTACTTGCAACTAAAAAGAAAAAAACTGATGAATACATACCTTTTGGTCCATTTATAGTTTTAGCAACATTTTTGATTATGTTTGTACCACGATATATAATGATATTAATCTTACTAAAAATATTTACACTAGGTATGTTTAAAGTATAAAAAATTTATACCTTCTAAGATGTGCAAGGTTTATGGGAAACCTATAAAAGCCTAAATATATTATAAAGGAATGAATTTTATGAATAATAAAATTAAAATTTTGAGAGATAATCTGAAAATACAAGATTTAGAAGGTATGATAATAACTAATAACTCCAATATAAGCTATATAACAGGAATGAAAGCAGAAGGAACGCTACTTATAACAGACAAAGAAAACATATTTATAACAGATGCAAGGTACATCGAAGAAGCTAATAATACAATAACAATAGATGACGAGATAATTGTAATGGATTCAGCAGATATTTCTGAAAGCGATTACTTAAGTTTCTTTGCAAATTGCAATAAAGTGGGAATAGAAGAAAATGATATAACTTATTCAAAATATCAAAATTTTATTAGAATATTTAGATTAAAAGATGCAGTAGAAACAGGCAATATAATTGAAAAGCAAAGAATGATAAAAGACGATGAAGAGATATCAAATGTGCGTAAAGCCTGTGAAATAACAGATGAATGTTTTAAACATTTACTTAGCTTTATAAAAATAGGAATGACTGAGAAAAAAATAGCTTTAGAAATAGAAAAGTTTTTTATGGAAAATGGAGCAGATGGTCTAGCTTTTGAAACAATAGTTGCAAGTGGCGAAAATTCATCAAAGCCACATGCAATGGTTACAGATAGAACAATAAAAAATGGAGATGCAATAGTTATTGATTTTGGAGCAAAATATAAAGGTTATTCTAGTGATATGACAAGAACAATTTTTGTAGGAAAAATAGAAGATGAAATAAAAGAATTATATAACTTTATACTAGCATGTCAAAAAAGAGCATCAAACAAAATAAAAGACGGAGCTAATGGAATAGAGATAACAGAAGGCTTAGAAAAAGAATTTAATGCAAGAGATTATAGTTTAATACACGCACTGGGTCATGGAGTTGGGATAGATATACATGAAATACCAATTTTAAGTTATAGAAAAAATTACATATTAAAAGAAAATATGATTGTTACAAATGAACCGGGCATCTATATTCCTGGTAAATTAGGTATTAGAATAGAAGATACAATTTTAGTTAATAAACTAAAGTCAGAAGAACTTACTAAATCAAATAAGAATTTGATTATTATTTAAGTTAATTTTACTTTATTTAATAAAAAATGAAAATATAGAATAGTTTTTGTTGTTTGTTGTCGCTAGCAACCTAACGGTTGCGCTCCACTCGCAGGCTTCGCCTTTGATCGTTTCACATATAGCTGTTATAACGAAATCAAAGATTTCGATAACATCTTAGCTACGCACAACTGCAAACTATTTATATTTTCATTTTTGTAACTAATATTTAAATAAAATGTAATAATAAAAAAATAGAAATGTAGAGTTCAAATAGCATAGTGCTTTTGAGCTCTTTTTATTTTACTTAAATTTACAAAAATGCCCATATTTACCTTATTTTTTTCAAAATAAGACTTGAAAATATAATTATTTATTGATATGATAATTGCGATATCTTATAAAAAAGGAAGAACAAGATGATAGAATTTAGGAATGTAAGCAAATCATATACATCAGGTCAAGAAGCTGTACATGATGCAAGCTTTATTATAAATAAAGGAGAATTTGCTTTTTTAGTAGGAAGTTCAGGTTCAGGTAAATCTACATTAATAAAATTAATATTAAAAGAGGAAGAACCTACATCAGGAAACATAATTATAAATGGAAAAGATATAACATTTTTAAAAGCTAGTAGAATTCCATATTTGAGAAGAAGTATGGGAATAGTTTTTCAAGACTTTAGATTATTGCCTGATAAAACTGTTTATGAAAATGTAGCTTTTGCAATGCATGTAGTAAGAGCAACGCCAAAACATATTAGGAGACAAGTTCCATTAGTACTTTCACAAGTTGGTTTAGCAGATAAAGCAAAAGTATATCCTAATGAGCTTTCAGGTGGAGAACAACAAAGAGTAGCTTTAGCAAGAGCTATAGTTAATAATCCATCAATGCTTATAGCAGACGAGCCTACAGGAAACTTAGACCCAAATACTGCTTGGGATATTATGGATCTTTTAAATGATATTAATTTAAGAGGAACAACAGTTGTTGTTGCAACACATGCGAAAGATATAGTTGATAAAATGAATAAAAGAGTTATTCGTATAGACCAAGGTAATATTGTACGTGATGAAAAAGGTGG
>CANRLA010000109.1 GCA_947631315.1 uncultured Clostridia bacterium
TCTTTCATTCGTTTCTTACCTTTCTCTTCCTTTTTCACTTTTCTTCTAGTATTTCCTTAATTTGCTTTATTATTCTTCCGTACTTTTTCTTTTTACATTTTAGCAATCTTGTTGAATTAAGTCAATATATGTTAGTTTGTTATTTCTTCTTTGTTATGTTTCTTTTTATTAAGTAAAAAGCTTAATAAAAAAGCAATAAATCTGTAATCATTGTTATTTCAATGATTTTGTAAGATTTATTGTTTTTTATTTTTATATGTTTGTAATTAAAATTTAATATTAAAAAAGTTGTATAAATATTATCATTATGATATATTGATGTTATATAATTTTTTTATTAAGCTTTTTACTTAATTAAATTACATCCAATTTAAAAATTTTTTAGTTTTTATTTTCAGGCTCCAACACGTCTACTTCCAGCCTCCACATGTATCACATTCATCTCTCTTCTATTACTCAGGGCTACTTTAAATATAAAAGTGGACGGAACCCGGTGAAGCCGTAGCTGTCCGTCCCACGGTAGTATCCGCGAGTAGTAGTTGTCCTCCCATTTGTGTTGTTGGTATCACGTCCTCGAAGAACACAACCGAAGTAGCCGAGATTGCTATAGAACGTAGAATATTCTGTTGTCCATTCCATTACATTTCCCGCCATATCAAAAATATGACACTTTTCATCTCCTGTTTTTCCGGTATTTTCTAAACTTGAATTCGGACTTGTCGCATTTGCATAATTTTTATTCTTTTCATCCATTGCTTGTATATATACTATCGCTGTATCCCATGCATAACTATTTACTAAATCACTTTCTACATAGTTTACTTCTGCATCTCCATCTTTATACATTCCTCTTGCTACTCTTGAAGCGTTTGGTTGAGTTACATTATTCCATACTGTCCCCATCTTAGATACTGGTGTTCCATTATCTTGTCCAGCTTCATATCTTGCTATATAATATCCATGATTATCTTTTACACTTTGTATAAATTTTTCTAAATTTTTAGCTCCTAATCCTCCATTTGTTCTGTCAGTAACTATAGATTCATTGTAAAACCATGCAATTGGTATGTCTTTTTCTTGATTATCTCCATTTTGTTGCAATGTTGCATTTCTACTACCATTAAATGTATACCTTCCTAGGGTTATTTCTACTGTTTTTCCTTCTTCTACTTTAATTAAATCTTCTTCATTTTGATTATTATTAGTTGCATCATTATCTCCATCTACATTACTTACTGGTATCCATACAAATTGGTTTCCATCACTATCTTCTATTACTATTCCTTCTTGTACTGTATCTCCTGAATCTGATGCTATTTTGAATTCTCCTGGTATTACTACCTTATTTCCATTTTCATCTGTTACTGTTTCTGTTTTTTCAAATTTACCTTTTGATTTTGCATCTGCTATTGGTATTGGTGTTGGTGTTCCTTCTGATGGTGTTGGAGTACTTGGTGTTGGATTTCCACTTCCATACTTGTCTATTGCTTTTTCTATATCCGTTATTATTCCTTCTTCATTTGTTTGGGCTTTTTTATATTTTTCTGCTCCTTCTTTTGCTTTTTCAAATAATCCTCCATCTGATAATGCTATATTTAATGTTACTCCTGCTAAGATTAACAATATTATTATTGTTACTACTAGTGCTATAAGCGTAATTCCGTTTTTCTTTTATTTTCATTCGTTTGATTTTATTTTGCTTTTTTACAAACTTTGTTTTTTCATTGTTTCTCATTTTTTTATATTCCTCCTTTGTTTCTTAATTTTTATTATTTTTATATTTTGTTTTTATTTTCTTCTTTGCTTTCTTTTCTTTATTTTTCTCTTCTTTTAAATTATTATCCTTTTTTGCTTACTTTATACACATAACTACTGCACATTTATCTATTTTACGCTTATTTATAGCAAAATTAAATTTATATTTATTTTTCAATGTGCTTTCATTATGATATATTATGTCTCATTTTCATTCTATATTAAATTTATTTTAAAGTCAATATCAAGTCTAAATATAATCACTATTGACCATATTTTTATTTATTTTATTGTTATAAAATAATAAAGAGGTGAAAAAAATGGCTGATTTTATTATAAAAAGTAGAAAAAGAAAAGATTATACTCAATTTACAACTAGAATAGAAACTGATACACTAGATAATATAAAAAGGATAGTAAAAGACAATAATTTAATTTCTATTAATGAATTTATTAATGATTGTTTAAAATTTGCTATTGATAATTTAAAAATTTTAGAAGAAGAAAATAATGATTTAAAAAAATTAGGTTAATGAATAAATTTATTTTTTTATTATAAATTATTTCCTAAACTTTTATACATTATAAAAGGAATGTCTCCTGTTTTTACATAGAAAACATTCCTAAGAAATCCTTTTTATATTTTCATTTTTTTATATGATGTTTTTTCGTTTATATTTTATAAATATTTTTAAGAATTAATTCCAATTCATTTGTCAGATGATAATTCAATTTTAAATTTTCATATTAGCTTTTCAATTATTGAACATCTCACTGCAGTATTAATGGATTTTTAAATACATAATATCTCTAATTTTTTATAAAAATCAGCTTGGAATTTTATAAAAAATCTTTTTATTTCCTCCCAATTATATTCTACAAATGTTTTAGGTAAAATTTCTTGTTCGGCATCTTCAAAATAACTTAATCCCATTATTACATTTAAATAGTTTACATTAGAGCCACATTTTTTCATTAAACCTTTGGCAAGCTCATCTATTGTTATATCACATTTTTTCATAATATTATATAAATCAAAAAAGTCTTTCTTTGCTCCTCTTCCTCCTATTGCTACTATTTTCATTATTGCAATGTCTATTATACTTGCCATTTTTAAATTAGGCATTTCTTTAACTTGTACAAATTCCTTTAATATTGGATTTGGATAATAAAAGAAACTAATTTGCACATCGTTTAATATAACATCACAGGTTCCTTTTTGATTTTGTTTAACCTCTATTGTTCCGAATAGTTTGTAACTCATGTAGTAAAAGTTCATTATTAAAATTTTCTAGTACACAAAAATCAAAATCATAAGATTCTCTTAATCCTAATTGTAATGATAATGCTGTTCCTCCTATCATATAATAATTTTGTATACTTATTGTTTCAGTAATTTTTTTTAATAAACTGTATCTATTTTCATCAATTATATTCCAATTCATTAGTCTTGTACCCTCCAATATTCATAATTCATAGAACTACACCATCTATAATATGACATTTCTTCTTTTTTTAAATTAAATTGTTGCCTTAAATAATTGGCGACTATAGGTTTAAGATTTTTGGAATTTCTTGCTACATCTTCTATATCTTTAGTAGTATAATTATCCTTTATCCATTTTACTGCTTTCAAATCTCCATAGCAGTATAGTCTTGATATAATATATCTTTTATTTTTTTCTTTATCTAATTCCTCAAATTTAGTATCCCAAAAATATTTTTTTAATTCTATTGGCATGTACATCTCCTTCATTTTATTATGAAACAATAAAAAATTTTACTTAATACATATATAGTATACTACAATTTGAAAATTTTTACAAATGTAATTTTTATTATCTAGTTTTAATAAATTTATATAAACTTTAAGATTCTAAAAAAGATGTTTTTATAGAACATTATATTCAATAAAAACATCTAATTTGGCGTAGGTGAGAGGATTTGAACCTCCGCGGCCCTAAACGAACCCTACAAGTTTAGCAAACTCGCCCCTTCAAC
>CANRLA010000110.1 GCA_947631315.1 uncultured Clostridia bacterium
CGATTAAAAAAAATACGCCCATAAATTATATAATTTAGAAAGGTTTTGGTAAAAATGAATAAAAGTAAAAAAATTTTAAATGTATTTTATTTAGATAAAGAAAAAGATATCGTAGTAACTTTATATAAAACAAACACAGAAAAAGTTTTATATAAAATCGAAACACCAAACCATAATACAGGAAATTTAATAACAAGTATAGCTAAAATGTGTAATTTAGCTATTGAAAAAGATGAAAATGATATGAAAATTATAACCGGAAGTTTATTTCCTGTAAAAGATAAATTTTATATATTTATGTTAGGTGGAATGAATGTAGCAACATTTAATTCAAGAGGAAAAGTGAAAGTAAATTGTAGAATTCCTGCAATAATTAAAACACTTATGTCGCAAACCAAAAATTACACATTAGATGTAGAAGAATCACTTTTATATTTTCAAATCGCAAAAGAACTAAAATTAAAAACAGATTTACATAGTCATCTTCATGGAATATTAAAACCAGATATGCTTATAGCACTAGGAATAAAACATCAAATAAAATATCCATTATATTATGTTAGAAAACTAAATTTAAAATTATCCGAAAAACAAGAAGAAAAAATGAGTGCTTTAGAAAAAATTGCATTTGAGAAAATTATTGATGACAATGTATCTGATAGAGTAAAATTAAAACAAGCTAGATTTGAAGTATTTTTAAATTTTGCTGATTTAATATTAAATAATTTAGAAAATGCAAAGGAAAATATTTCAAAAATAAGAATTAGCCTAGGAATAATGAAAGATGGTCAGGCAGTATTTACAAATTTAGAAAAATTATATTTATATAGATATGTATTTACAAAAGGAATTCCTTCTGATGAAACAATTGCTATTGATTTAAATAAATTAGATAAAATTCCAGATGAAGAAATAAAACTTTATACAAAAGAAATGTTTATGGATTTTACAAAAGTGGGAACATATCAAAATAATAATGTTCAAGAGGATATGTTACTTACAATAGCTAGAGAAGCCAAAAAGAAGGGAATTATATATACAGAAATATCACAAACTTGTTTAGCAAGACAAGGAAAAGAAGCGATAGAATGCTTGGAAAATGCACATAGAATATTACCATTAATTGAAAAAGAAACTGGTGTTAAAATAAGATATTTAGCTGCAATTAGAAGAGATTTTGATACAGTAGAGCAAATGCTTGAAGCTGTTGATGTTGTAGAAGCAGTTGCACATAGTCCTTATGTTGTAGGGGTAGATATTTTAGGTGAAGAATTAAATGATATTTCTGAAATGGAACCTGCTTTAAAAGAGTTAATAGATTATAGTGTAAATGTAGATAATAATTTTGTTATAAGAATTCATGCAGGAGAAAATGATTCTTTTAGACAAAATATAGAAAAATCTGTAAAATTAATAAAAGAAAATGTTCCAAATGGTAAGAAATATCCAAAATTTAGAATTGGTCATGGATTATATGGAAAAAATCCAAATAGTAAAGAAGGCAAAAAACTTATAGAAGATATGAAAGAAATTGGTACAGTGCTTGAATTTAATCTAACTTCAAATGTAAGACTAAATAATCTAAATAATCTAAAAAATTGCCCTATTAAAGCATATTTAGATGCTGGAATAGATTGCGTACAAGGTACTGATGGATATGGATTATATGGAACAGATTCTGTTGAAGAACAAATGGCATTAAAATGTTTACTTGGATTAAAAGATAAAGATTTCTTAAAAATGGTAGAAACTGAAAGGAAAATAATGGAAGCTTCTGATAAATATTTTAAAGAAAAATCAGAAAAATTCTTAAAAGAAATTGAAAATAGTTCAATAGAAGATTTTATAGTTCAAAAAGAATTAGAAAACATACAAAAAAGAGGTTTACAAACACAAACAATATTAAGAGAATATTTAGAAACCAAAGAAGCTTTAAAAGATAAAATAAGTAATAATCTTCCAATGGATAAAGTTCCTGTAATAATTGCTGGAGGAAGTTTTAACACACAAGGAAGAGAAACAAACTTACCAGAAAGTGCAAAAGAAGTATTAAAAGACCTAATTTCACAAATAGATAGTAATAAAGCATATTTTGTAGTAGGACACAAAATGCAAGGTTATGAAAAAGCTTTAGTAGAACTTGCAAAAGAATCACATTCAGGATTTGAAACTTATGCTATTGTTCCAAGAAGAGTATCAGAAGAACAAAAAAATAATCTTTTAGAAGAAGCTGTAGATAAAATATGTGTATCAACAATTGCTCAAGAAGCTGGAATTTATAAAAGCTTTAATTATGAAATTTTTGAAAGACAAAAATCAATTGTTTTAGCTTTTGATGGAAATTCACCTGTAGAAAATTTAATACAAGAAGCTAAAAATGGAAAAGGAAAGGCAAAAATATATGTTAATACTGAAGTGGAAAATTTAAGTCAAAAAGCAAATTCTTTAGATGGTTATGTATATAAATTTGATAAAACAAATAGTTTGGCTAAAAAAATTATTGAAGATAATCCTGAGATAAAAAAATAAACAAGAATTTTTTCGTTAGTTGAAAACTATTGAGAGAGTAAGGATAAAAATTAACAAAAAAACTTATCGACATGAAGTTATGCGTGTTTTGGGATATAAAAAGGAAAAAAAATAAAGAATTTGAAAAATTACGACAAAAGCAACAAAAATGCTTGAAAATCAAGCATTTCTGTTGTTTTTTTCACTCCGATTTGATATAATTTATTTACCAAAAAAAAATATAAAAACAAGGAGTGAAAAATCTATGAATAATATATCACAAATTTCTATATTTGACTATAGTGAAATTGAAATTTTAGGAGATTTAGAAAAATTAAAATTATTTTTTGAAAACTTAGATGATAAAGAATTATGTGAAAAACTTGAAATAGAAAGGCAAAATGGACGTGATGATTATCCAATACGAGCAATGTTGAATATGACATATACTATGAAGATATATGGACATAGAAGTGTTGAATCACTTAGAAGAGAATTAAAAAGAAATTCTCAATTAAGATTAGTGTGTGGTTTAAGTGATGGAGAATATAAGTTTCTAGGAAAAAGAAAACATTTGGTACCGCCACCAAGAGTTTTTACAGGATTTTTTAAATTACTAAAAAAACATATAGAAGATGTTGAAAAAATAAATTCAGAGTTAATAGAATTTATGTATGAAAATTTAGAAGGGTTTGGAGAAGATTGTGCAGTAGATGGAAAATATTTAGACAGCTATGCAAATCCATTTCATAAGAGTAAAGCCAAAAAAAAAGATGATGAAAGAGCAGAACATGAGGCAACGAAGTCATGCAAAACATATTATATGGCAGATGGAACAACAAAAAAAGAATGGCATTATGGATATAGAGCTCATATAATATGTGATGCAAAATATGGATTGCCAATAAAATATAAGGTAACACCAGCAAATAATTCAGAACAAAAAGAATTAGACAATATGATTGAAGAAATGTCTAAAAATGAGGAGAAATACAAGTTAGATAAAATGAAAAATTTAATGGCAGATGCAGGATATGATAATGGTGATAGAAATAGAAAACTAAAAGAAGATTTTGACATAAATTCAGTAGTAGATATACGCCATATGTGGAAAAATGAAAAATATAGAGAGATAGATAATCAAATGCTTGCATATAATGAGGATGGAGAAGTATTTCTAATATTAGATTTAGATAAATATGAGAAATTAAAATA
>CANRLA010000111.1 GCA_947631315.1 uncultured Clostridia bacterium
TTCATTTGTGATTTTATCCTTTCTCTTGTTTTTATGTTAATTTTTATTAAGGAAAAAACTTAATAAAAAAAGAATAAGTCTCATAATCAGCTTATATTAAGCTTTTTGTAAGATTTATTCTTTTCATTTTTTATTGTTTTGTCTCTTATTTTTAATTTTTATAATCTTGATTTATTACCGTCATTATGCTATATTTTCAATATAGCAATTTTTATTAAGTTTTTTCATTAATTATAAAATTATTTTTCTCCCTTATTTTAGTTTTATTGTCATATTTCCATCTTTATCAATTGCTGAAGTCATCTCATATTCACCGTTCTTTAGATTGATCGCCACTATCGGGCGAAGCGCAAATGATCTCCAACTCGACCACCCGGTCTGAGAAAAACAATCCACGACCGCTCACATCAGTATCGTCAAAATTCTTGAGTACGATTTGTAAACCAAAATCACTACCATCGTCATAGAGATCGACATATCGACCTGCTAACCAAAACGCTTCAGTGTCAATAGCATTATTCTTCCTGAATATTAAATCATAATATGCATTATCCATAAATTCGCTTTGATTATAATTATGGTAATAATATGACTGTTTAAATTCTACACTTGCTGCTCCATTACTTAGTATTTCACTCATTTCTTCATTACCTATTATTTCCCACTTTTTACATTCTTTGTCTCTTCCTATTGCTCCTTTATCTTTACTATATTCATATCTCCAGTTACTATCATTCTTACTCCACATCTCAGGATATTGATTATTTGCATCATATGTTTTCGATTCTCCAAAATGTATTAAATTTCCATCAGTATCTTCTGTATCCTCTTTCAAATGATTATCATCATTTTCTTTATGTTTATATTTTGTATAATCATAGGTACTTACTTTTTGTATATCTGTTCTTTTTAAATTTGTTGCTATTGCTCCTTTTTCTTCATTTGAATATAATGTTCTACATATATGGTCTATTGCCCATACTCCATTATTATATCCTGCTGCTCCTTGTAATGTTAGTTCCTTTGTTGTTGGGTCTCCTATTATTCTTAATATATTTCCATCAAAGTCCCATACTCTCCAACTCATGTTTGTATCTGCTTCAAATTTTTGACTTCCATCTTCTTGTATATTTTTATTTGTTATTGGGATTCCGCTATCACCTGTCTTACTACTTACCCCTGATGTTGTTCCGTATATTGTTACTCCTTCCTTATTTTCTGCTGGCTCATACCCTTCTACTGTCACTCCTACATATTCACTATATAGTTGCGTTGTTATTTGTCTTATTGATTCTTCTTCTTCACTCTGCGCTTCTTTATAATCTTCTGCTGCTTTCTTCGTTTTACTAAATAATCCATTATCTGATAATGCTATATTTAGTGTTACTCCTGATAAAATTAACAAAATTATTATTGTTACTACTAAGGATATTAATGTTATTCCTCGTTCTTGTAATCTTTGCTTTTTAGCTAACTTTTTAAATTTTAAAGTATCATCTTTTTCATCTAACGTTTCTTTTTTATCTTTCATTTGTGATTTTATCCTTTCTCTTGTTTTTATGTTAATTTTTATTAAGGTTAAAACTTAATAAAAAAAGAATAAATCTTATAATTAGCCTGTATTAAGCTTTTTATAAGATTTATTCATTTATTTTTTTGTAATTTTTTATATATTTTTAATTTTTATTATATTGATTTTATACTGGTCTTATGCTATATTTTTTATATGCTAATTTTTATTAAGTTTTAACATTAATAATACATCATTTAATTTTTATTTTCTTCAATAATCTTTTCTAAGTCGGCTTTTAATTGTTTTATGTCCTTATTTAAAATATCCCAAATAAAATTTAAATTTATTCCCTCATAATCATGAACTATTTTGTTTCTTAAATTTTTTATAATAATCCATTCTATATTAGGGTATTTTTCCATCGTTTCTTTGCTTATATTTTTTACTAATTCTCCTATTTGGCTAATAGCAAAAACTGTTGCGTCTATTTTTTCTTCATTACTTGAGAATGCTTTAAAACCACAATTTTCTGTATATTTCAATGCTTTATTTATATATTCTATCATCTTTTTTAACGATATATATTCTTTATTTTTCATATACAACAACTCCTGTTTCTTTTATTTCCTTATCAATTAATGAGTTTTCTATTATTTCGTATTTTTCAAATCCATCAACTTCCTTTTGTAGCTTTTCTTCTATTTGGCAAATTAGTTTTAATAATGCAAACCCTTTTAATTTAGATTTTGTATCTATTATTAAATCTATATCACTTTTTTTATTAGCTATGTTTTTTGCATAAGAACCAAATAATATTACTTGATATACTGGTTTATCATTTAAAATTTCTTTTAATATTTCCTTAATTTCTTCAATGGTATATACTTTGTCACTCACATTATCACTTCCTTTAATCTTTTCTATAATATTAGTATATCATATTTTTTCCAATCATATATATTTTTCTAAATTTTTTATTTTAAACTATTAATATCTTTTACTTCTTTCCACATTCCACTCATGTTTGGCAAATCTGTAAATGTTAGTCTTTCCTTTGTTGTGGGATGTGTAAATTCTAGTTTATACGCCCACAAGTACAGATTTCCATTCGACTCTCTCCCATGGTATTTTCCATCGCCAATTATACTATGCTTTCTGCTTGAAAGTTGCACTCTTATCTGATGGTGTCTTCCTGTATGTAAATTAACTTTAAGTACTGATACATTTTCTTTTTCATCATATTTTAGCACTTCATAATCTAATACTGCTTTTTTACTATTTTTTTTATTTTCTCTAACCACATAACTTGTATTTTTCTGTTGGTCTTTCCACAAATAATCCTCAATTGTTGCTTTTTGCTCTTCCATCTTTCCATTTACAACTACTAAATATGTTTTATTAAAGTCTTTATTTCTCACTTGTTCACTTAGTCTTGATGCTGCTTTGGAGGTTTTCGCAAATACCATTACTCCTCCAACTGGCCTGTCTAATCTATGGACTAATCCTAAATAAACATTTCCCGGTTTGTTGTATTTTTCTTTTAAATATTCTTTAATCATTGTAAGCATATCTTTGTCTTCTGTTTTGTCTCCTTGTGATGGAATTCCGGGCATTTTTTCTACTACAATTATGTGATTATCTTCATATAAAATTTTCATTTTTTATTCCTTATTTTCAAAATTTAGTTACAATTTTTATTTTCAAAATTTAGCTTTTATTATCTATTTTTCACAGTTTAAAAAATTTTTTATTACTTGATTTATTCTTCCCATCTTCCATAAATTCCACATGGTAACACCAATTTAGAATTTGTCATTGGCAAACCTATTTCACCATTTGAGAATTTTCCATTTACCTTTTTTGGTATTGTAAGTTTCAACATATCTTCTAAAACTTCACTTGATATTCCTGTTGTATATGAATTTATTAAGAAAAATAATGGATTATCTGAAAGCACATTCATACATAACTTTACTAGGTCAAATATATTTTCTTCAAATTTCCATACTTCTCCATTTGCTCCTCTTCCATAGGATGGAGGGTCCATTATAATTGCATCATATTTGTTTCCACGTCTTATTTCTCTATTTACAAATTTAACAACATCATCAATTAAAAATCTTACTGGCTTTTCTCTTAAATTTGAACTTGTAACATTTTCTTTTGCCCATTCTG
>CANRLA010000112.1 GCA_947631315.1 uncultured Clostridia bacterium
AAGTAGCTCAGCTGGCTAGAGCATCCGGTTCATACCCGGCAGGTCGGTGGTTCAAGTCCACTCTTCGCTACCAAAATGGTTGATACTGTAAGGTTTCAAAAAACGAAATCTTACAGTATCTTTTAATTTACCGACTTTTTCCCGACTTGGTTTTCAATATGTTAATTGTTTTTATATAAAATAGAATTAATATGAAATAAAAATTAAAGTTTCAATAAAACTTACTTTAAAACTACAAATTAAAATTAAACATTGGCAAAAGTAATATTAGAAAAGTATAAAATGCAGCAATTAATCCGTGAAGAAATTTTCCAAATATATACTTTTTTATAGATAGTTTACTTTTAGAAATTATACTTAATACTTGTAAAGTAATAGATATACCACCAAATCCTAAAATAAAACTAGATAATATTATATTGATTGAAATTTCTTTAATATGAATACTTGAAATTATACTTAGACCATTTGTAAATTCTATTATTCCAGTTAGAAATCCTAATACTAAATTTTGATTTAATCCTAATGTATTTGAGATTATTGATGCTAAAAATACTAATATTTTTGTTTTTTGTAAGATAGAAATTATTACTGAAAATATAACTACAAATCCGCCTATCATTAAAATAGTTTTGATACTATTTAATATACTATTACCTAAGACTTCGCCCAGTTCAGATATTTTTAAATCATTTTTCTTATTTAAAGAATTACTATTTAAATTCAAATAATTTTTATTTTCTTTTTTTCTAGCGAATATTCCTAAAATCATTCCTACTGTAATAGATGCTAATATATGAGTTAAAAGCAATATTGCTCCTATTGTAGAATTTGCATAAAAGCTAATTCCAACAGTTCCCAAAATAAAAAGAGGTCCAGAGTTATTAGTAAAGCAGAGAAGCCTTTCTGCTTCATTTTTTGTGATTGATTTATTTAGATATAGATTTGAAACTATTTTTGCTCCTACTGGATAGCCACTAATTAAGCCCATAATAAAAGGAAATGCGCCACAGCCAGGAACATTAAATAATGGTCTCATAATCTTATCTAACAATTTGCTTAAATAATAAACTATATTTGTTTGACTAAGAAGTTCGACTGCCACGAAAAATGGAAACAAAGATGGAACCACATTATTTGCCCATAATTTAAGACCATTTGCAGTTGCCGTTAAATTTGAATTAGAAAATATAACTAAGCAAATTACAAATATTAAAAATACAATGGATATAATATTTTTTCTAATTAACACAAAAACTTTCATAATTAATAAATATGTATGTACAATAAAAATATTCTCACACAAAATTTTTTATGATTGATTTTTTAGCTTATTTATTGTATAATATTAATGTAATTTAGAAAAATATTATATAGTAAAAATTATTTAGTAAAATATCATCTAATAAAATATGAGATGTAATAAACATTTTAGAGAAAGGAATAAATTATATTATGGAATATAGATATCACCCAAATGGGGTATGTTCTCAAGAGTTGATTTTTAACATAGAAAACGATGTAGTAACAGACCTTAAAGTAATTGGCGGTTGTTCAGGCAATTTGCAAGGAATTGCAAAATTAGTAAAAGGTCTAAAAGTAGATGAAGTAATTGAAAGACTAAAAGGAATAAAATGTGGTTTTAAACCTACATCTTGTCCTGACCAAATTTCAATAGCATTAGAGGAATATAAGAAAAAGGTAAGCTAATAAAATAAAAAAAGTTTAGTTAAAAAATCAATAAAATAACTAATAGTGTTTAATATAAATGCTAAAATATAATCTAGAATAAGTATAAAATTAGTTAAAACAAATATAAAATAATATAAAATTAACAACATTAAATTGAATTATAAAAGGAAATGAAATGAATTACATTTTAAGAGATTTGTCACAGACAAAAACATACCAATCTTTTATAAAAAATGACAAGTACCCGATAACATTATCGGGTCTAGTTTGCGTGTCTAAAAGTGCTTTAATTGCACTTACTCAAAAGGAAAAAAGCAAGAAAATTTTAGTTATTACATACAATGAACTTCAAGCACAAAGGCTTATTAAAGATTTGTCTTATTTTTGCGATAATGTCGTTTATTTTCCAAAAAAGGAAATATCAATTTATGATTATGATGTTGAAAGTAGCGACATTTTATACAAAAGAATGGATATTCTTAATAAAATAAACACAGAGAAGTCTTTGATTGTAGTAACAACAATAGAAGCAGTAATGCAAAAAATGATAGACAAAAATAGTTTATTTGAAAATAAAATAAAAGTTTCTAACGATAGCCAAATTTCTTTTGATGAAATTAAAGAAAAATTGATTAAATTAGGATATGAAAGAAAGCCTATTGTAGAGGGCAGACAAGATTTTAGCATTAGAGGAAACATACTTGACATTGCATTAGATGAGCAAGAGGGAATTAGAATTGAAACTTGGGGTGATGATGTTGATTCTATTAGAACATTTAATATATCATCTCAGCGTTCCACAGAAATGGTAAAAAATGTGGAAATCGCTCCTACAAAAGAAAATGTTTTAGATGATAGTTTTGAAAATATTGCAAAAAAAATTGAAAGTAATTATACTAATTTAACCAAAGACATTTTATCTGATGTAGAAGAAATTAGGCAAGGTAATTATGAAAATAAAATAGATAAATATTTTAATGAGTTTTATATTTCACAAAACAATATTTTAGATTATTGCAATGATTTTAATGTATTTATTGATGAGCCTGATAAAGTTTCTCAAAGAATAGATAGCATTAAAGAAGATAATAAAAACTTGATAGCTGATATTACTGAAAGAGAAAGATTTGTTCCGGAAGCATTAGAAAATATTCTTGATTTTGAGTTTGATAAAAAAGATGTAATTAATTTAAAAGAAGCGGATGAAAAACAAAATCACTTTGACTTTAGAGAAGTAAATCTTTTTAAAGGTGACATTAAAAATCTTGAAATTGGTCTTAAAGATGCAATTAAGTCTAACAAGAAAATTGTGATTTTGGCTGGAAGTAAAGAAAATAGAAATAAGATTACCAACATAATAAAAAATATAGAAGATTTAAAATTAACAAACATTGCTGAAGTAGATGATTTAGATAATATTTTATTAAAGCCAGGAGAGATAATTTTATCAACTGGTGCTATTTCTAGTGGATTTGAAAACAGAGAAACAAAAATGCTTGTTGTAAGCAGTGATGAATTTTTAAATGTACAAAAAAAGAGAATAAAAAGAACAAATGACAAATTTACAACACGGTGAAAAGATTGTTTTTGCTGATTTAAAAGTAGGAGATTTAGTTGTACATAGAAATCACGGAATAGCGATATTTAACGGTGTTAAGACAATTAGAACTGAAGGCAATATAAAAGATTATATAGTGCTAACATATAGAGGTGGTGACACTTTATATGTTCCAACAGAGAACCTAGATAATGTTAGAAAATACATTGGTGGAGAAGATGGAATTAAACTTAATAAGCTAGGTGGAAAAGAGTGGCAGGAAACAAAAGCGAGAGTTAAGGGTAATTTACGAGCAGTTGCAAAAGAACTTATTAATTTATATGCAAAAAGAGAACATTCGCAGGGGTTTGCTTTTTCAAAAGACACTCCTTGGCAAACACA
>CANRLA010000113.1 GCA_947631315.1 uncultured Clostridia bacterium
ATATTAAATTAATCTAGAACTTTCTTTTACAATTTTTTATTATCTTTTAAAACTGGAATTTAAATTTTCACTTCACGTATTTTTGATTAATTTTTTTGCTAAAAAAATCATCTTAAAATTGCAACTTCTCTTACAAATTACATTTACTTTACAGAATTGCTTTCAACTTTTCACTTGACCTAATTTTTGACCAATTTTAAAATTATAATTGACGAAAAAAATAGACTCTATAAAGTATAGATATCTATTTTTTATTTGCCTATTTACTTGTAGAACCAAATCCACCTTTTCTTTCCCCTTGAGCATTATCATTGTCTACTGTTAAATATTTCATAAATATTGCTTGTCCTATGCAATCTCCTTTTTTTATTTCTACGTCTTCATCTTTAAAATTATAAAATGCAAACATAATATGTCCATCATTATCAGGATTTCCATAATAATCACTATCTATTATTCCTACACTATTTGCAAGTATTAAGCCTTTCTTTCCTGGATTAGAACTTCTATTGCAAAGCATACAAAATTCATCAGGTGGACAATATGCTTTTAATCCTGTTTTTACTAATGTTGGTTTTTGTCCTAGCTTGAATGATGGTATTATGCAATCTTCTGCTGCTTCTATATCATATCCTGCAGAATTTTTAGTCTTTCTTACAGGCAAATTAATTCCTTTATCTTCAAACCCTTTTGCTATTTCAAATCCTCTAATCTTTTCCATACAAATTTCCTCCAATTATTTTTTTGATATTCTATTTCATTATAACAATTATGTCAATAATTGCATATATTATATTATATCACAAAAATATTTATATAGAGGTACTCGATGTTTAGCTTAGAAAATTTACCATTAAATCATACTGGAAAAATAAAAAAAGTAAAATGCTCTCGGAATTCTTGAAAGAAGATTATTGGATTTAGGTTTAGTAAAAAACACCCCTATTACTGCTATTTTTCGTTCACCTTTAGGTGATCCAACCGCTTATGAATTTAGAGGTAGTATTATAGCAATAAGAAAAGATGAAGCAAAAAATATTTTCTTAGATGTTAATTAAAGTTAAAATATTAAGATAAGAGGTGCAAATTTTAAATTGTAGCTCTTATCTTAATTTAGAGGTTATTTTTATATATTTATTATTGTTTGTTTTTATTTAAGCTTATTAATTTTTAATGAATATTTGTATTTTCTTCATTTTTAATTAATTCTATTTTTTCAATTCTTTCTCGGCTTCTTTATAGTCAGGCATATATTTTTCTACCATTGCCCAAAACTTTTTAGAATGATTCATATATTTTAAATGGCATGTTTCATGTAATACAACATATTCTAAGGCTTTCCTACTGTACATCATTAAATTTTGATTTATTGTAATCTTTTTATTTGATGAGCAACTTCCCCATACTGATTTTACTTTTCTTATTCTGTATTCTTCAGGTGCTAATCCTACCATCTTTCTAATCTTTTCAAAAGCTTGTTCTACTTCTTTTTCTGCAATCATATAATACATCTTGTCTATTAATTTTTTGATTTGCTCTGTATTATCTTCTTCTGCTAACCTTAAAGGTAATATTACTACTATCTTTCCGTCTTCAACATTTAGCATTGCATTATTTATATCTTTATAATATGTATTCAAATAATAGCTTTCTCCAAGTATTTGAAATCTTTCTCCATCTGCATATTCTTTTGCTTTTCTAGGAGAATCTTTATATTCTTCAAGTTTACGCATTATCCAGTCTCTTTTTTCTTCAACAATGCTTTGTATTTGGTTGCCTGTTGCATACCAAGGAGCTTTTATTACAACTTCACCGTTTTGTATTGATATATAAAAATTTTTAACCTTTGCTTTACTTACTGTGTATGCTATTGTTTTATTTTGATATTTGATTGTTTTCATAATAAATATCTCCTTTCGTGCTTTATTGCTCATTTTTGTGAAGTTGTTTGCTTTTTTATTTTCGTATATTTGTTCTTAAAACTTATGTTCGATTTTTATTTTAATATTTATCTATTATTTTGTCAATAGATTTTTTAAAAAATTTTTATTTTTTATTATAAAAAGGTTGGTTATTATGTACTAGTCTCTATCATACATTTTCTTAAGGAGGCTTTAAAACTTTTTTCTCTACCATATTTGCCTCACACTTAAAGCAAGAAAGGAATGAATTTATGGGACTTACTAACTCATCTACTGGAAGTAAATTGAACGAAGAAACTGGTTTCACAGAAGGTTGTGATTACAAAATAACTTTAGCTGGAAATCCCAACACTGGAAAATCTACCATTTTTAATAGCTTGACCGGTATGCATCAACACACTGGTAATTGGACTGGTAAAACAGTTGAAAATGCTGCTGGTATATGCACTTTTAAAGGTAAAAAATATTTATTTGTTGATATTCCTGGTACATATTCTCTTATGGCTGATTCTGAGGAGGAAAAAATTGCTAAAAACTATATTTCATCTAATATTGCTGACGTTACTGTTGTTATTGTTGATAGTACAAGATTAGAGAGAAACTTAAATTTAGTTTTTCAAATAATGAATCTTACTGACAATGTAATTGTTTGTGTAAATCTTTTAGATGAGGCTCAAAAAAAGGGAATTTCTATTAATTTAAAAAAACTTTCTGAAGAATTAGGTGTCCCTGTTGTCGGAACTATTGCTAGAAAAAAATCTACATTATATAACCTTCTTAAAACTATCAATATGGTTTGTACTGGAAAAATTATCTGCGTTCCAAACAAAATAGATTTTACTGATAATCAAGATGAAAATGTAAAGCTAATTTTTGATAAAGCTCATGAGATTACTGAAAAAGTGTGTACATTTTCTAATTCAAATTATAATGAAAGAGATAAAAAAATAGACAAAATATTAACCTCTAAAAAGTTCGGCATTCCTATTATGATACTTTTCTTTTGCCTGATTTTTTGGATTACTATTGTTGGTGCAAATTATCCGTCAAAACTGCTTTCTAACTTTTTCAGTTTGATAGAACCATACATTGCAGGATTTTTGCTATTTTTAAGAGTTCCTAATTGGCTATATTCACTTTTAATGGACGGTGTATATACAACTGTTACTTGGATTGTTAGTGTTATGCTTCCTCCTATGGCAATATTCTTCCCACTATTTACTCTTCTTGAGGACTTAGGATATTTGCCTAGAATTGCTTTTAACTTAGATAAGTGTTTCAAGAAATGTTGTAGTTCAGGAAAGCAAGCATTAACTATGTGCATGGGCTTTGGTTGTAATGCTGCTGGAGTCATTGGTTGTAGAATTATAAGTTCCAAAAGAGAAAGATTAATTGCTATTTTAACTAATTGCTTTGTTCCTTGTAATGGTCGTTTTCCATTTTTAATTACAATTGCAACTATTTTCTTTAGTGGGGCAATTAGCTCAGGGCAAAGTTTTAAAAGTAGTTTAATCTCAACATTTGTCGTTTTCCTTGTGATTTCAATAGGCATAATGTTTACATTTTTTATATCAAAATTACTTTCGCTTACTTTACTAAAAGGAAAAACTGAAGGTGCTATTTTAGAACTTCCTCCATATAGAAAGCCACAGATTGGAAGGATTTTATTAAGT
>CANRLA010000114.1 GCA_947631315.1 uncultured Clostridia bacterium
GTACTGAACTTAAGAAAAAATTATGCGAAGATATTTGTCTTCGCCATGCTTCTACTATTAAAACTGCTAAGGAATACAATATTCCCCTTAAAACTTTAGAAAAATGGATTACTTCTTTCAATAAAGATAATCACTGTTTTGATCCTAAAGTTCAATTTGTCAATGATTTTAAGTTAATTAATGATTTATCTTCTGATCCTAATTATGATGATTTATCTATTAGTGAACTTAAAAATATTTTAATGAAGAAAGATATTGAGATTGCTAGATTAAAAAAAGGTTACATGGTGAAAGAAGGTGGTATGGGAGAAAAGGTGTTCATTACTTTCTCCAAAAAGAATACCAAGTAATTCTTGAATTGTCTTCAAAATATTCTGTTAATTCTTTATGCATCGAAATGAATATTAATCGTTCTGGTTTTTACAAATGGATTAACAGAAGAACTCATCCTTCTAATAAAGAATTAAATAGAATCGATGCTTGTAAACTATTTGATGAATATCATAGTAAATATCCATCTCATGGCTATCGTTGGTTAAATGCTTTTATTAAATTTGAATTAGGTGTTGTTTATTCAGACAACTATGCTCATAAAATTTGTAAATTCTTAGGTATTAAATCAGAATCTAAACATTTTAAAAGAAAAGGTAAAAAGTCCTTTCGTGAACTTAAATCTTTTCCTAACTTTATTCTTGCCGAGCTTAATCCCTTAAGACCTTTTCAACTAGTTGTCTCAGATATGACCGCTTTTTGGGCTAATAAACATTATTACGAATTAACCTTATTTATGGATCTATTTAATAATGAAATTATTTCTTATTCTTTATCCAACAAAAAAGGTGATCCTAACACCTATCATAATGGTTTAAAAGATTTAATCATAAAAAAAGAAGAATATAAAGACCTTGAAATGATTTTACACACGGATCAAGGTTCTGTATACTCTTCAAAGAAATTCAATGAATCTCTTCCTCTTTATAATATCATACATTCCATGTCTAAGCCAGGTACTCCTACTGAAAACGGTGCCATGGAAGCTATTAATGGTTGGATTAAAGAAGAATTATTTATTGATTTTAAAATTAATTCTTGTGATGATATTCCTAAACAAATTGATGAATATATTTATTTCTTTAATAATAAAAGACCTCAAGCTGCACTAAAATATCTTACTCCAGCCCAATTTAAAAATTTTTATTACAATAAAGAGGATTAGTTTTTCTTACCCTCCATATCTTTCATTTTTCCTCCATAAAATAAAATGACTTGGGGCTTCGAAAGTATCCCAAGTGCAAATCAACTACTGTTATACTTATCTTTAATCAATTGTCAATAGTTTAACAAAATCTTTTCAAAAAATTTAATTGGACAAAAGCCTATTCTTGTACTTATTTTCTTTATTTATATCTTTATGCTTGTTCAAAATTAATTGTATATACTGCATTCGTAAAAGTTACAGGATTATTTGGTAAGGTAGTCATTGATTCGTTAATACCATAAACTATTTCTGCAAATTTTTTCTCTCCTGCTAGTACTTTATCCCCTATAGTTACACCCCTTATAGAAGGCCAATCATTCCAATTTAGTGCTTTCCATAAATTATTCTTCACTAAGACAGAATCTTCAGTAGCAGTTGTTCCTGTTCCTGAAATTGCTGGTTCTTTATAGTTTATTGATGATATTTTGGCAGCAATTTCTCCTTTGTTTTCAATATAAAAATAACATGTAAATCGATCGTTTGGTGCTTTAAATGTAAAATTGGATATAGTAATTGTTGCACCATTTACCTTCATATCTCCTGGATTAGTGTATCCCCCTTGTGTACAATGAGATCTTGTTATAACGATATTCCAAGAGGTTTGACTAGATTGAATTGTTGTTGTAGTATTTACTTTTAAAGTTTGACTTAGCGTTGCATATGCGATACTTATTCCTATAATTAATATAAATATTGTAATTACTATATATATTTTAAAATGTTTCTTTTTCATTTTCTGCCCTCTTTACTAGACTATATAATTTTTCTTCCCTGTTATTATTTATCCTATATATAGGATACCCCCCCCCCACGGATTTTGTCAATGAAATGTTATCATTTTTTTAGACACCTTTCTGAGAGGGTGTAGAGGTATAATATATATAGGTTAAAATTAATTTTGTGGTTTACATTTAGTTAACGAAAATATTATGCCGAGAAAATCTATTTGTAATAGGCAAATGCAATTTTTGATACTTGTAAGTTAGTAATTATCTTTTAATTACTAACTGTAGTTACTTAAAAAATTGCTTTTGGGTTCATATTACAAATAGAGGAATTGGAATAATTTTGAGTTAACTATTTTTTGTAAATCATGTTAAAATCTATATTAAAAGAAAGGATGTGATTGATATGCCTCGTACTTATGATAATAACTTTAAATCTATGATTATTAACCTTATTGTTAATGAAAAGCATTCCACTTCGAAAACTGCCGAACAATTTGATATTCCTTTGAAAACCGTTGAGAAATGGATTACTGCTTACAACAAAGACCATAATGTCTTTAATTCTGATTATTTATCTTCTGCTAAACAAATTGAATTTTTTAAAAAACAAGTAGCTAGACTTCAAAAAGAAAATGATATTTTAAAAAAAACAATTACTTTGTTAGCAAAAAAAGAATAAATCTTTTTGAAAGTATTAAATCTCTCAGTGAATTTTATCCTTTAAGTCTTATTTGTAAAGTTTTAAATGTTAATAGATCTTCTTATCTTTACTGGCTTAAAATTGAAACAAACAAAGAACTTGATACCATCTATTTTTATCAATGCATTATTGAAGTTTATTCTTCTTCTAATGGTATTTATGGGGCTCCTAAAATTGCCGCGATTTTAAATAAAAAAAATATTCATTGTTCTGTTTCTAAAGTTTCTAGAGCTATGGTTGTAATCGGTATTAAATCTATTGTTTCTAAGTGTTTTCCTAAAAAGAGGTCTTCTTTAACTGAGGCTGAAAAAAATCTTATCGTTAATCTTATTAAAGACCTAGATGTTAAACGTTTAAATCAAGTTTGGACTACTGATATTACATATATTAAAACTATTCATGAAGGAACTTTTTTCTTAATTACTTTCCTTGATTATTATTCAAAAAGAGTTCTTTCTTGGGGTCTATTTTCTGACCAAAAAACTGACAAAATTTTACTGGTTTTAAAGAAAGCTATCAAAATTAGAAAGCCTTCTCCTGGCCTTATTGTTCATTCCGACAAAGGCTCTCAAATGCGTTCTAAAAATTATAGAACATTTCTTAGCTCTCAGAATTTTGTCTTTAGTTATACTTCTTTAGATCACTCTTGTGACGAAAATGCTGCCCAAGAATCTTTCCATGCACTTCTTAAGAAAGAATGGCTATATCAGAAAAAAATTTATACTTTTGAAGATGCCTACAGAGAGATTTATAATTTCATTGAAGGGTTTTATAACCCTACTAGAATACACTCTTCTTTAGGGTATTTATCCCCTATTGAATTTGAAAATAATGTTAAAAATGTTAAAAACCCCCTCTAAAAAGTGTATAAAATATTGACAAAGTCCC
>CANRLA010000115.1 GCA_947631315.1 uncultured Clostridia bacterium
AAACATAAATAAATATTTCAAATTTATGTTTAATATCATAAGAAGTTTAAAGTTTACACAAAGAATCCTATACTCTCAATGTAATTCTATAAAATAAAAATAATAAAAAATATTTAGTTTGCTTGATTTTTAAAAACAAATGCTGTATAGTACAAGACATATAATTAAGAATAAACAGAGTGTGGTCATATTATACAGCATCAAAATAAAGAATAAATAAAAAACGCATCTGTAATTTAAATGTTGTAGATGTGTTTTTTTTATAATATAAAAATTTGGGAAGGAGAAAAAAATGCTAATAGAAGGAAAAAATAATTATAAAATTCCTATTAAGGAATTCAAACCAAATAAAATCGAAAAAATTATAATAGCAAGTCACGGATTTGGAGGAGATAAAGAGAGTTCAGCAATTGAATTATTGGCTCAAAAATTGGTTAAGGAAAATATTATGGTAATTGCCTTTGACTTTCCAACTCATGGCGAAAGCACTGCTAAAGGAGAAGAATATTTAGTAGAAAATTGTATAAATGATTTAATTAGTGTAGAAGAATATGTTGAAAAAAACTATCCTGAAAAACCAATAGGAATTTTTGCAACCAGTTTTGGTGCATACATTACTTTATTAAAAATAAATAAGTACACAAATAATTATTTTTCAATTGTTTTAAGAGCACCAGCTATTTGTATGGACGAAATATTTGAAAATTCAATAATGAGAGAAGATATGAGTGCCTTCAAGGACAGAGGTTATACTATTTTAGGATATGAAAAAGAAATGAGAGTTTCTTATAAATATTATGAAGAATTAAAAAATAATAAGCTATTTGAAATATATAATAAAAATGAAGACTTACTAATTATTCAAGGAACAGAAGATGACATGGCTCCAATAGATGATTCAATTAGGTTTATTAAAGAAAAAAATCCAAAAGGAAAGATAGAAAAAATTATTGGTGCAGACCATAGAATGAAAAAAGAGGGAGAACTAGAAAAAGCAATTAATATAGCAGTAGAATATATAAATGGAAGGTAGAATTGATATGGGAAAAACTAAAAGCAAAGAACAGATTTATAATGAAATTATAAAAGAAATGCCAAATGATTTAAATGAAATAGAATTAGCTGCATTTATAATGTATAAAATGGCTAAAGAAAGAAGCTTTAGTTCAAGATATTACTGGGCTGATAATAAGACTCGAGAAAAAATGTATGAATCTTGTGTAAAAAGAATTACTAGAAAAAGAGAAAATAAAAGACAACTTATATGTGTTACTGCTACTAAAATGTATAAAGAATTAGCGAAAAGACTAGGATTAGATGTATATATAATTGGTGATACTCAATTAACAAAAAATGATTATAGTATTTTTAAAGCTGGTGAACATATATCACCTGTTATTAGAACGAAAGATGGAAAATACATTAAAGCTGATATAGAATGGGATTTAGAAAATATACAAACAGGAAGAAGATGGATAAAATTTCGGAACTGTAGATAAAAATCAAGATGTTCTTACAGAATTATCAGAAAATGAACTTGATAACATTATGACAAAAATAGGATATATAAATAGTAAAGGAGATTATTTAGAAAATGACTTTGAAAGATTAGATTTAGGCTCACCAATGTTATCATTGGAAGAAAAACTTAATAGATTGTTTTCAAATGAAAAGATAACAAAGAGCGTTTCAAAACTAAAAAGTGGTATAGATATTTTTAGATTTTATAGAAGAGCTATAAAAGAATATATTCCAAATAGTGAAAAAATTGATTTATACGGTGGATATTCACAAAGAGATATAAGAAAAGGCAAAAAATATACCATATTAGTTGATTTAGAAGATGGTGATAATGATAAATTTTGGATATGGTCAAGTAGAAAACATCGAATGCAACAAATTTCTAACGAATTTACAAAAAATTTCCTTGATAAAGGTTTGGTTAAAATTGTACCTGGTAAAAAGTGCATAGAAAAATGCAAAAATATGTTAGAAAGAATTAATAATATAAAAATAGAAAAATTAGGTAATGAATATTCAATAGACGAATTTTTATGCAGATGAGACAATTAATGAACAAATATAAAAATATGTAAAAAATACTTGAAAAATGGGAATTTTATAGTATAATACTTTCATAAGGAAAAATGGAATGGAGGAAAAGAAGTGATAGACCAAATGCAGCCAATGAAAACAAAGGACTTAATAAAAATTAAAGTATTAGGAATAGGCGGTGGAGGAAACAATGCCGTTAATCAAATGATAAATTCAAAAATAGAAGGTGTAGAATATGTATTAATAAATACAGAGAAAAATGT
The DNA here is from genome assembly GCA_947631315.1 of uncultured Clostridia bacterium. Taxonomy (GTDB): domain Bacteria; phylum Bacillota; class Clostridia; order TANB77; family CAG-508; genus CAG-793. The sequence goes on from CANRLA010000115.1 coordinate 2,319, forward strand.
ACTAGATAGAGCAAATGCAAATGGCTGTAAAACATTACAAATAGGCAAGGAAGTAACAAGAGGTTTAGGTGCAGGAGCAGACCCTGAAGTAGGTGAAAGAGCAGCAAGAGAAAGTATTGAAGAAATTGATAAAATTTTAGAAGATACAGACTTATTATTTATAACAGCTGGAATGGGTGGAGGAACCGGAACAGGTGCAATCCCAGTAATTGCAGAGCAAGCAAAAAAAAGAGGTATTTTAACAGTTGGAATAGTAACAACTCCATTTATGTTTGAAGGAAAATTAAGAACGGTAAGAGCTAATATGGGAATAGAAAAGTTAAAACCTAATGTAAATTCTCTAATAGTTATATCTAACGATAAATTATTAGCAAATACCGCAAAAGATGTATCTATTTTAGATGCATTTAAAATGACTGATGACATACTAAGACAAGGAATAGAAGCAATCACAGATTTAGTAAGCACAGTAGGAACAATTATTAATGTTGATTTCGCTGACGTAAAGACTACATTAAGTTATGAAGGATATGCATACATGGGTATTGGAGAAGCAGATGGAGAAAATAATATAATAGATGCAACAAATGATGCATTAAATAATCCTCTAACACAAAATGCAATAGATGATGCAAAAGGAGTTATATTTAATATTAAGGGAAGCGAAGATATTAGATTAGATGAAATAAATAGAAGTGCTGAAATAATTTCTGAAAGCGTTAACCCAGAAGCTAATGTAATATTTGGTACAACTATAGATGAAACTTTAGGAGATAAAGTTGTAGTTACAATAATAGCAACAGGTGTAGCTGAAAGAAAAGAAGAAAAAAAGTAAAACTAAAAAACATAAATCATTAAATGAGAAAAATTAAATAATTTAATGAAAAATATATTAGATAAAACTAACTCATAAAATAAAATAATTTAAAAGTATATTAAATAAAAATGAAAGGAACTTTTTAGATAAAGTCTAATGGACAAATAAAAAAATGAAAATAAGTGAATTTAACTTATTAGAGATAGATGTTTATGACAAAGATGAACTAATCTTCAACGGAAGAGTAGAAGATGCATCAGAAGAATTAAAGCAAAAAAATGTAGTAATAACAGGTATAGATGGAAAAAAAGTTATTACAAAATTAACTGATTAGAAGATAGCACGAATTACATGTTCGTGTTATTTTTGTATGACGGGCATGTCATAAATCTAGGGTGAAAGTCCCAAGAGGCGTATTTGTCGCGAACTCGATAGCA
>CANRLA010000116.1 GCA_947631315.1 uncultured Clostridia bacterium
CCTGTTGTTGTTCCATCTATTTTAACTGTACTTTCTTTTGGACTATACCCTTCTACTGACGCTCCTACATATTCACTATACAATTGCGTTGATATTTGTCTTATTGCTTCTTCTTCCTCACTTTGTGCTTCTTTATAATCCTCTGTTGCTTTCTTTGTTTTACTAAATAACCCATTATCTGATAAGGCTATATTTAGTGTCACTCCTGACAAAATCAACAAGATTATTATTGTTACTACTAACGCTATTAATGTTATTCCTTTCTCTTTCAACCTTTGTTTCTTAGATATCTTTTGAAACTTTGAATTTTCACTTTTTTCATCTAGTGTTTTTCTTTTTTCTCTCATTTGTATATTTCCCTCGCTTTCTACTTTATGTTAATTTTTATTAAGTTAAAAACTTAATAAAAAAATAATAAATCTTATAATCTACTTATATTAAGCTTTTCATAAGATTTATTCTTTTATTTTTTTGCAATTTTTTTAATATTTTTATATTTTTATAATCTTGATTTTAAGTAGTCGTTATGCTATATTTTTCTTATATTAATTTTTATTAAGTTTTTAAATTAATTATAAAGTTGATTTTTCTTCATTATCACTTTTTACCTAAAAAATTTTAATATCTGCTTTTTTTCGTCAAAATTTTATTTTTTTTTATTTTTCTATTGTAAAAAAATTTTCTTTGATATATTATATTAAGTAGGTTTAATTTTACAAAGGAGGAAGTAATGGCTCGTAAAGCTAAAGAAGAAGTCTTAGAAAATAAAAAACTTTTAGAAAAAGTAGATGAGAGTAAAAAAACTACTAAGGCTAAAGCTACTTCAAAAGCTAAGTCTAGTAAAAGTGCAAGTTCTACTAAAGCTAATTCTAGCAAGAGTACAACTAGTAAAAAAGCATCTACTAGCACTAAAAAAGTTGCTACTAAAACGGATGCTACTAAAAGGTCTACTACTAAAAATGTTTCTAATAAAGTAGCTTCTACTAAGAAACCTATTACAAAAAGTGTTACTAATAAATCGGCTTCTACTAAGAAATCTACTGCAAAAAGTGTTGCTAATAAATCGGCTTCTACTAAGAAATCTACTACTAAAAGTGTTTCTAATAAATCAGCTTCTACCAAGAAAACCTCTACTAAAAAGACTACTAATAAAGCAAAAACAACTACTAAAAAAACGACTGCAAAAAGAACTTATAATAAAAGAGCTACTACTAAGAAATCTACAAAAAGTATTTCTTTAAATGTACCTGAATACTATGATTTACCTTACAGGTATAATCAAACAATAGTTAAGGTTTTAGCTCAAAATCCTAATACTTTATTTGTTTATTGGGATATTTCAGATGAAGATAGATTAAATTTTGAAAGAGAATATGGAAATGATTTCTTCTTAAGGACAAAGCCTGTTCTAGTTATTCATAATTTGACTGACAACTATGTTTTTGAAATAGATATAAATGATTTTGCAAATAATTGGTATGTCAATGTTAATGATACTAAATGTAAATACTTTGTTGAACTTGGAAGAAGACCAAAGAATCAAGATTTTATAAATACTCCTGTTAATTACTTAAATATTGCATTTTCTAATACAATCGAAATTCCAAATGATCATATTCTTTTCTTTAAAGAAAATGACAGAATTTATTTTAAAAATATAAAAACTAATAAAATTACAGAAAAGGTTATAAAATCATTTAATAAAAGTTTGCAAGAAATTTATAAGACATCCTATAATCTTTCAGAAAGAAACGATAGATTTGATTTTAGAAATCCTTCTTCTCAAAATCCAACTTCTACTTTATTGTAGAAGTTTACATTTTTATTAAGCAGGAAAGGAATGTTTTTCATGAATAAAAAAACGAAAGGATATGTAAGTTTTGTACTTCATGCTCATCTTCCATTTGTTCATCATCCTGAAAGTGAAGATTACTTAGAAGAACAATGGCTATATGAAGCGATATCAGAGTGCTATATTCCACTAATTAATAATTTTCAAAAACTTGTTGACGAGCATGTTGACTTTAGATTTACTATGTCTCTTACTCCCCCTCTTCTTAATATGCTTGATAATGAAATGTTGCAAGAAAGATATATTAAATATTTAAAGAAACACATTGAACTTTGTAAAAAAGAGATTGTTAGAACTAAAGATGACCCTCGCATAAATAAATTGTCTCATTATTATTTAGATAGATATTCTAATGATTTACATATTTTTAAAGATGTTTACAACTGCAATTTAATTTCTGCTTTTAAAAAATTTAACGATTTAGGAGTTTTAGAAATTATCGGTTGCGGTGCAACTCACGGATATTTTCCTATTTTATATGTTAATGAAAAGACTGTAAGAGCACAAATTGCTCTAGGCGTACAAACTTATAATAAATATTTTTCAAAACCTATTAAAGGATTTTGGCTTCCTGAATGTGGATATGTTCCAGAGGCTGATAAATATTTAAAAGAATTTGGAGTTGAGTATGTTTTAGTTGAAACTCATGGCATTTTATATGCTGACCCTACTCCTATTTATGGTACTTACGCACCTATAGTTTCTCCTGACGGAGTTGTCGCATTTGGTAGAGATTTAGAGTCTTCAAGACAAGTTTGGAGTTCTATAAATGGATATCCGGGAGATTATAATTATAGAGAATTTTATCGTGATATTGGTTACGATGCACCTTATGATTACATAAAACCATATATCGCTTCCAATGGTGCTAGAGTTTCTACTGGTATTAGATATCATAGAATTACTGGAAAAACTGAGAATAAAGATGTTTATGATTTACAATGGGCTCAAGATAGCATAAACAAGCATGCTGGACATTTCTTTGATTGCAGATGTCAACAAATTGATTATTTATCGCAACATACTGAGAATCCCCCTATCATTGTTTGTCCTTATGATGCTGAACTTTATGGACATTGGTGGTATGAAGGTCCTGACTTTTTATATTGTTTAGCGAAAAAAGTTTATTATGATGATTGCAATTTTAAACTTATTACTCCTAGTGAATATATTGATAAATACCCAAATATGCAGATTTCTACTCCTTGCCGTTCAAGTTGGGGTGCAAAAGGTTATAGTGAAGTTTGGCTTAACCCTACTAATGACTATGTTCACAGACATTTGCACAAGGCTGGCGATAGAATGTGCGAACTTGCTTATAGATATCCTAATGAGCCACAGGATTCAATAAAAAGAAGAATTTTAAATCAATGTGCAAGAGAATTGGTTTTAGCACAAAGTAGTGACTGGCTTTTTATAATTACAAATGGAACTATGGTTGATTATGCTAAAAAAAGAATAAAAGACCATATTGGAAGATTTACTAAATTTTATAACTGGCTAAATGAGGATAAAAATCTAATTGAAAAAAATAAACTTTCTAAAGATAAGCTTACATTTTTAAAATCAATAGAAGAAAAAGATCCAATATTTCCTGAAATGGATTATATGCTATACTATTAATTAATTATAAAATAAATATCCTCCGGCTTAGCCGGAGGTATTTTACTCATAACGCCTAAAAGGCTATATTACAAGCAGAGCCTCAAG
>CANRLA010000117.1 GCA_947631315.1 uncultured Clostridia bacterium
TCATAATTATATAAACAATAATATGCTAAATCACTAAACATAAAATTTCTCCTTTTACATTTTTATTGTTTTTTTATAATTTATAAAATAACTCCACAAGTCATAAATATCATTATTATATTAGATATTTCGCAACAAATTTTTGAAAAAAATACAAGCCATAAGTTTTTGGTAATAAGATTATCACTATGTATAATTTCAAAAAAAGATACTATTATAAGAAAAATTTCTAATAAACATACTATTATATAATAAATAAATGCAATCCAATATAAAAAAGATAAATTAAAAATATATAATAAAATTAATATTAATAAATTAAAGATTATGTTCTTTCTATTCTTTAAGACCGCATCAGAAAATTTTAAAAAGTAATCTTTTTTTACAATATCTTTCTCACTTACAATTCTCATTAATAAAGTTTTTAATATATTATTAACTATGAGCCAAGATATAAATAAAAGTAAAATAGGAATAATTATATCTTCAATTCTATCCTTAAGTGAATAAGTATATAAATTATCATCTAAGTGATAAAATTCAGTAGCTAAGCCATAAGGATCACAAACTTTACATGGAGAAAATCCATAACTAACAGCTTTATCTACTGTTATTATACTAGGTTTTCCATTTAAATAATCGCAACCATAAGCATGGTATTTTGAACTATTAGTTGTCACATAGACTTTTCTAAAATCTTCTGCAAAAACTATGGATGATGATAAAGTAAATAAAATTAATATTATAATTATAAATACTCTTGTTCTGTTTTTTTTATGTTCTTTATAATTTCTTTCTTTCATCAAGATTCTCCTTTGTATATTAGTTATCATTCCTAAAAGCATTTATTTTCACTGTGCAACTTATTCTATTCAAATATCTTTTTTATTCTAGCTTCTGTGACTTTTCCGATAATTTTAAAATCATCATTTTTTGTTAGATTTCTTGAAGGATAATAAGAATTAAAAGCAGCTAATTCAATATGATTTTCATGTTTAATTAGCTTTTTTACTGTGGCTTCTTCTCCATTAACAATAACTATTGCAACTTGTCCACTTTCAACATCATTTTGCTTATGAACTATAACTATATCATCTTCATACATAATAGGTTGCATACTATCCCCAGTTACTTTTAATGCAAAATAATTTTCAGGGTCTGAAACTTCTTTATCTAAATTTACATAACCTATCCAATTCTCTTGTGCTAAATAGTTATAACCTGCTTTAACTGTAGCTAAAAGAGGAAATGCTTGTTTATTATTGTTTGTTGGAAAACTTTTTTCTTCGACTAAATCGGATTTTTTTATATCAAAATAATTTGCTAATGTTTCAATTTTATCTATACGAGGATAAAATTCTCCTTTACACCAACCCGTTACAGTAGTGTAAGGTAAATCTAAATCTCTAGCAATATCGTTTCTGTTTTTATGATTTAATAACATATAATAATTTAAATTTTTTGCAAAAATTTCTTTATTTCCTAAATCGCTCATTTCCACCTCCTGCAAAAATTATACGACTTAACTGTAAAAAAGTCAATATTTTCTTTAAAAAAATACGAAAAAACTATTGACATTACATTTTAACCGTAGTATTATAATTACAGTTAGACAGTAAAAAGAAAGGAGATGAAAAAGTGAAATACACACTAAAGGCTATTAGAATTAATAAGGGAGAGACTCAAGAACAAACAGCAAAAGCTATTGGAGTAAGTGTCGAAACATGGGCTAATTACGAAAAAGGAATAACTTATCCTGATGTACCAATAATAAAAAAAATAGAAAATTATTTTAATATTACATATGATAAGATAAATTTTTTATGCTCTAATATTACTACTAAACAGTAATATGCAAAATGTAAGGAGAAGATAAGGAATGTCTATTGATTATTTATTTGAAGAAAACGACTCAACACACGAAGATAATTAAGAAAGGAGAATAAAATGTCTAATTTATTAAGTAGAAGTAGAAAAACATATATAAGTGTCAAAGACTTTGCTAATCAATATCATTTAAGTAAAAGTCAAGCTTATAACATCTTAAAAAGACCTGAAATGAGAGAAGCTATAATAAAAACAGGAAAAAAATCAATTAGAATAGATATTGATTTAGCATTTGAAATAATGCAACAAATATATGCTTAGAGGGGAAAAATGTATGAAATTCAAAGATTCAAACAATAAAGAAATTAAAGAAGAAGATATAACAAGATTATTTGTATATGAAGATTTTTTAAAAAAGATAATTTTTGAAAAAGATGTAGGACATTTATCATTAAATGTACTAAAAAATGAAACATTAAAAAAAATATATGTTGTACCTACTGGAAATTAGAACAACATATATAAACGTTTATGTAAAAACATCATTTTTATATTAACACAAAAATTTTAATTTGTAAAGGAGTAAATGATGATAATTATAACTGACGATGAAGACAGATGTAGCGATTTAGAAATCATGTTGACAAAGTTAAATGAAATCAAAGATGAATGTACTTCAGAAGATGTATTAGAAGATATTGATTCTTTAATATCTAAATATATAAAAGAATACGAAGAATTAGATAATAAACTACAAGAAGAATATAAACAAGAAAAACAAGAACGAAATAATGAATATATAAAATCCGTATGGGTTAGTTAGGAGAAAAATATGGCATTAAAAAGTTATGATGAATTAAGAAAAATAGATGTAAGCAAATGGACAGAAGAAAGAGATGGGGCAAAATACTTGAACTGGGCAAAGTGTATAGATTTATTACATGAAAATGGAGCAGAAATTGTATATTTTCAACCTATTGTAAATGATAAAGGAAGTAGTTTGTTCATGACAGAAAAAAGCTATGAGGATATCAAGGGAAATATTAATCAAGTATATGAAACAGCAGTAAAAATTGTAATAGATAATGAAGAATTTATACAAAGAGGACCTGTCATGAATGGAAGCAACCCAGTAAAAGATAATTCAATGTCGCAACAAAGATTATGGAATTGTCAAACAAGATTGTTTGTAAAAGGAGTAGCTATATGGAAAGGATTAGGATTTGATTTATGGTTAAAGAATGAGCAAGATGATGAAAAGAATAATTGGGAAGATGATTTGTCAAAGCATAACATCTTTAAAATCCAAGAAAGGATTCAAAAACTAGTTACACAGAAAATGAAAGAAGGGTTATCAGTAGAAAAAATAGCAAATAATTTAAATTTAACAGAAGAAGAATTTAGAAATTACTTTACATATTTCAAAGTATTAGACAGATTAGAAAAAAGGATTGGAGCGATGAA
>CANRLA010000118.1 GCA_947631315.1 uncultured Clostridia bacterium
AAGACAATATAAAATATGGAGCAAAAAATGCAACAGATGAACAAGTGATTGAAGCTGCAAAATTAGCAAATGCACATGATTTTATAACAAGACTTCCAAATGGATATAATACATTTTTATCAGGAGATGGCTCATTATTATCACAAGGACAAAGACAGTTACTAGCAATAGCAAGAGCAGCAATAAATGACCCACCAGTTATGATACTAGATGAAGCAACATCAAGCATAGACACAAGAACAGAAAAAATAGTTCAAGATGGTATGGATAAATTAATGAATGGAAGAACAGTATTCGTAATAGCACATAGACTATCTACTGTAAGAAATTCAAAGGCAATAATAGTCTTAGACCATGGTAGAATTATAGAAAGAGGAGAACATGACGATTTAATCGCACAAAAAGGAACTTACTATAGACTATATACAGGAGCATTTGAACTGGAATAAAATTCAACTTTTTATGCGGATTGTTTGTTTAAGTGAAAAGTTAAATGAATTGTAAATCGCTTGATATGCTAAAAAAGAAAGTGGTTGCTAATCACTTTCTTTTGTGACAGTATTCTGTAAAATTTAAATGGAGGAAATTAATGGATTTTAAATCAGAGCTAAAAAAATACCAATTAATAGTAGAAGAAGAACTAGCAAAATATTTAAGAAAAGAAAAATGTATAGAAGAAACATTAAATAATTCAATGGAATATAGCTTAATGGGAGGCGGAAAAAGACTAAGACCAATTCTTGTGATTGCAACTTATGAATTATTTAAAAAGGATATAGAAAAATGTATGCCTTATGCAGTAGCAATAGAAATGGTGCATAATTTTTCACTAATACATGACGATTTACCAGGGATTGATAATGATGATTTTAGACATGGAAGACAAACAAACCATAAAAAATTTAATGAAGCTACAGCAATTTTAGCAGGAGATGGTTTGTTAAATGCAGGTTATATAGTAATAAGTGAAGATTTGAAAAAAAGTAAAGAAGATTTAGCAGATAAATTAAGGATCTTCAATGAATTTTCACTTGCAATAGATAGGATGATAGCAGGTGAATATATAGATACAGAATTTGAGGGAAAAGAAATATCTACAGAATATTTGGACTATATACATATAAATAAAACAGGAGCACTTTTAAAATTGTGTGTTAGAATGGGTGCAATACTTGGAAAGGCAAGTGACGAAGAATTAGAAGAACTATCAAATTATGCAGATAAAATAGGGTTAGCATTTCAAATAAAAGATGATATTTTATCAGAAGAAGGAGATGAGAAAATCCTAGGAAAGCCAGTAGGAAATGATAAAAAAAGGAATAAATGTACCTATGTATCTAAATATGGATTGCAAGAAGCAAAGGAAAGGTTAGAAAAAATAACAGAAGAAGCAATTAAATCCTTAGATAAATTTGGTGAAAAAGCAGAATTCTTAAAAGAACTAGCAATATATATAAAAGATAGAAATAAATAATGATTTATATATTTCAAAAAAGAAAGAATTATTTTAATTAATGTTAAAACTTAATAAAAATTAATATATGAAAAATATAGCATAACAACGAGACTAAATCAAGATTATAAAAAAGAAAAAACGTATTAAAAGTTTAGAAAAAATAAAATAAAAAATCTTATATAAAGCTTATACAAAGCTAAATATAAGACTTTTTATTTTTTTATTAAGTTTTAACCTTAATAAAATTAACATAAAATGATGAGAGAGGAAATTGTACAAATGAAAGAAAAAAGAAAAACTTTGGAAAAAAATTTTGAAGATTTAAAATTTAAAAAGATAGGGATAAAACAAAAGTTACAAGAACGAGGAATTACACTAATAGCTTTAGTAGTAACAATAATAATCTTGTTAATTTTAGCAGGAGTGACTCTAAATATAGCATTATCAGATAATGGATTATTTAGTAAAACAAAGAAAGCAACAGAAGATTACAAAGAAGCACAAAGTGAGGAAGAAGAAGCAATAAGACAAATATCAACGCAAATGTATAGTGAATATGTAGGAGCAACAGTAGAAGGGTATGAGCCAGCAAGTGAAGCCAGTGAAGTTGTAATAAAAAAAGAAACATCAGGGCTAGATAGTAATAAAGATGATGATGGAAAAGACATTGCAGGAGTAGCAGAAGATGGAAGTCAAACATTTACAGCAGAAGAAGGAATGAAATGGAGAGTATGGGACTTTGATGGAAATACATTAAGAATAATAGGAAACCCAACGACCAAGAAAATAACATTGCAAGGAGCAGCAGGATATAATAATGGAGCGTGGGTGATAGACCATATATGTAAAGAGTTATATTCAAATGAAGAAAAAGGAGCAATAGCAACAAATTTAAAAAGAACAGATATACAGAGAGTAAGTACATATGATTATACGCAGTATAAGTACAAAATAGAAAGTTCTAAAGAGGATGGGAATGAAGATGTGATTTGTTTTGGAGAACCGAAAACCTATGAAAATTCTAACACATATCCAAAAATGTGGAATGAAAATGATAAAGATTGGTCGTATGCATATGACAAACAAAATAAAACAGCAACAGGAGCAGACGGAGAATGTAAAAAGTGGGAAGTAATAGGTAATGGTGATATGGAGAATACAACAGGTAAAGGGACGTCTAACACAGAATTTAAACAATCGTATTACGAACATAAGTATGAACGAGATGAATTTATAAATAGTGAATATTATAATTTAATTTTTAAAAAAGATGATAATAGTAATGTTGATTCATATTGGCTTGCGGGTCGTTCAGTGCTTTTATTTAATCCTCAATGTGGCTTTGGATTGAATCACGTATATTTTGATGCTGAAATGCGTAGTGGTGTCAATTCGTATCTTTTATGGTACTCTGACCGGCTACGGAGATGTTAGCAGTCGTACAATCCGTCCTATAGTTACTATTAATTTAAAGGAGAGTGGATACACGATGACTTCAGAAATGAGTGAGGAGGGAAAGATGACAATAAAAATAAAATAGAAGAAGAAAAATTAATAAAAAGAAGTAATTTTATAATTAATGAAAAAACTTAATAAAAATTAATATATGAAAAATATAGCATAATAACGGGACTAAATCAAGATTATAAAAAATAAAAAACGTATTAAAAGTTTAGAAAAAATAAAATAAAAAATCTTATATAAAACTTATACAAAGCTAAATATAAGACTTTTTATTTTTTTATTAAGTTTTTTCATTAATAAAAATTAACATAAAATGAAGGAGAAAGGAAAGAGTGCACAAATGAGGGAAAAAAGAATAACGTTAGATAAA
>CANRLA010000119.1 GCA_947631315.1 uncultured Clostridia bacterium
TTGTGAGGAGAACGTAAGATTGTTACTATTTCCTTTTCTGTTGGAAGTGGAATAGGTCCTGATACTTTTGCTCCTGTCTTTTTAGCAGTATCTACTATTTTCTCAGCAGACTGTTCTAAAATTACATGATCATAAGCTTTTAGTCTTATTCTAATCTTCTCACTTTTTTCTGCAACTTTTGTTGCTGCAACCTTTGTTTTTGTTTCTGTAGCTTTCTTTGTTGCCATTTGTTTTTCCCTCCTTAAAAATTTAAAATTTTTGGCTGGAAGTTATAAACGCACCCTGGTGTTTCTATTGTTACCATTAAAATATCCCAAGTTCGCATGAATATCTTGGGGTAAAGTGCTATAATTTTTATAAAACTTACCGCCTGGTCTTAAGCCATGACATACTCCATAGAAGTTCCCTCCATCGCCTCATTTTAAAGGTGTGTAGCCACATTCTACTTCAACGCAATCACTTACATGCTTTTCTATTATATAATAGAAATCACATAAAGTCAATATTTTTTCATTAAAAAAAGGGAATTTCATCCCTTTTTTACTATATTTATTTTTACAAGTTGCTTTTATTTCTTTTTATTTTTAAACACAAATATCTTGCTTAGTACATAATTTCCTATAATTATAAGAACTTGTGTAACTAATGTCCATATAACAACCCACATATCACTATTTAGTCCTAGGGCCGTAACAAATATATACATTATAAGCATTTCCATTCCAAGTGTTACAAGTCTTGCCCCAAAGAATTTTGCCATTTCATATATAATATTTTTTGATTTACTTTCAAAAACCCAAATTCTGTTTGTAATATATGCAAAAAGACATGCTGCTATCCAAGATATTACTATTGCTACCTGAAGTTCAAATGGATTATTAGCGTCAAGCACTGTAAACAATAGTGCATATTTTACGCCTAAACTTACTAACGTTGTTAAAACTCCGAATATTAAATATAAAATTGTTTCTTTATTTACTATTTTTTTTATTAATTCTTTCATATTTTTCACATATAATAATTTATATTATTATAAGAACTCCTTCCTTTTTTATGAATTGTTTTATTTTCAGCAAATTCTTAATAAATTTTCAATTAACAGTTTCTGATATAATATTTTTACTTAACGCTTTTTATTTCTTGTAATTCAAATCTGTATTTTTGTTCTATATTTGGATATTTTTCATGGTCTACTTCACTCAAAAACATATCCATTGGTCTAATCCAAAGACTTCCATCTCCATATAGTTGTCTATAAATAACATACTTTTCTTTAGTTTCACAATGATTTGCAATATCAATAACTATATAGTAATCTCCTTTAAAATGTTTATATATACCATTAATTTTTATTTCTCTCATTTTTTCCCTACCTTCCAATTTTATATTTGAAATTATATCAATATACTTTAAATATTTCAATATAAAAATTTATTTAAAAATTTTAGCCATACAAAATATTGACATTTCAATACTTGTATGGCTCTTTATTATGGCAGGAGTAGTAGGATTCGAACCCACACGCACGGTTTTGGAGACCGGAATGCTACCATTAACATCATACTCCTATTTTATCTACAAATATTATATTAACATATTAATTTGATTTATGCAAGTATATAAATTATTTTTTTGATTTTCTTTTAAGTTTTTAATTAACTTTTTGAATTTTAAAAAAAATATTTTTTATATTTTATTATTCAGTTGACTTTTATTGGTAAATTATGTTATTATTGATTTACTTTATTTTTAGTTTTACTTTTTTAGAAAGGTTTCAATGATAAATAAATTAAATAAATTTCTTTATTTATATTTAGCTTTTGTTCTTATTATTTCTATCTTTTTTGTTCCTATAATTTATGGTGGTGATTTAATTTACGGTAATCAAAATTATGATGATAGCAGTTTTTTAACTATGTCTTCTAAATATTTTGTTTGGCCTATTCCTGGATACACTGCTATTTCTTCATATTTTGGCAAAAGAAATAGCCCTACTGCTGGCGCTTCGAGCTACCATTTAGGACTAGATATTCCTGCTCCTGAAGGAACATATCTTTATGCTATTGATGATGGGCTTGTTACTTTTGCGTCTTGGGGTGCAGGAGGCGGATATACTATTGTTTTGCAACTTACCAATTATGATAATCTTACTGTATCTTATTGCCATACATCTCCTACTATGTTTGTCAAATATGGTGAATATGTTTCAAAAAAAGAAATAATTGGAATGGTTGGTCCTAAAAATGTATATGGAATTAATAATAATCCTTATAAAGATGAAAATGGTAATCCGACTAATGGTGCAACAACAGGAAGTCACCTTCATTTTGCAATTAAATCAAATGGGCAAAATGTTAATCCTTTAGATTATTATGATAATTAATTAAAGATTAAATATTAATAAAATACAATAGTTTGCAGTTGTGCGTAGCGACCAAGCACGAAAGTGCGCGAATGGAGCGCAACCGTTAGGTTGCTAGCGACAACAAACAACAAAAACTATTGTATTTTTATTATTTATTATATAATTATTATGATAATTAATTACATATCATCATCTTGATTTTTATTGTTATCTTCTTGTTTTTTTGAATTATCCTGTTCTTGTGAGTTATATTCTGTTTCTTCTTCTTTTACTTGACTTGATACATTTTCTTCTTCTTCATCATAACATTGTTCTTTGCATTTATTACAATGTCCATCACATTCTACAGAATCATTCCAGTCTAACTCTATTATATTATGGCAGTTTGGACACTCGATTTCACTAGAATCTTTTGATTCTTCACTTATTATAAAGTCTTCATTGCAATAAGGACATCTTATTTCAAATTCATAGTCATTATCGTGCATTTTATCTCCGCAAAAATCATCATCATCTTCTTCAATGTATATATCTTCTTCGATTTTTTCAAGCCTTCTTTGCATTTTCTTGATATATTTCTCTAATTTTTCTTGTTTATCTTTTATTCCTATGATGCTATTGTTTGATTCCATAAAATATGTCATTAAATCAAACATTTTTCCTTTAATATTTTTTAATTCTTTTTCATCTTTAATATTTCTGTCTAAATCTTCTATTAAGTCTCTATACATTTTATTTAAGTCTGCCATAAAGTTTTCCTTTCAAACCTTAAATTCTTTCTAGATATTCACCAGTTCTAGTATCAATTTTAATTACATCTCCGATGTTTACAAACATTGGTACATTTATTTCTAATCCGTTTTCTAATGTTGCTGGCTTTCCTGATGTTGTTGCTGTATT
>CANRLA010000120.1 GCA_947631315.1 uncultured Clostridia bacterium
TAATTTCGTGTCGATAAGTTTTTTTTTTAATTTTTAAGCTTACACTATCAAGGTGTTTCAACTAGCGAAAAAATTCTTAATTAATTTATATTGTTAAATATTAATTTATTTTGTTATTCATATATTATTACATTTATTATTACATTAATCGTTTTGTTAACTTATACATTTATTTTTCTCTCTTAAACGCAACGTCTTTAAAGTCTGTCTTTTTTATATTACATACGCCATCTTCTAATATGTTTCCACAAGGTAAGTCTAAATTTATTCTTCCTCTATAATCAGATTTATTTGTTTGAATTATTACATCAAAACTAACACTAATCTCAATATCTTCATTAGAAACCCCAATACTTTTTAACAGCGTTCCATCATAAGATATATCTACTTCATCATTTGATATGTATTCTCCTACATTTTGATTTACAATACGAAATAGTACTCTACCACCTTGATTGCCTATTTCTAAATTTTTCTGATTATCTTTATTAGAGCCTTTATATGTTAAACTATTTTCTACTTTAAAATTATCTTCATAAGTAAATAATTTTTCCTCAGAATTACTTGGAATATAAATATTTATATTTTTTCCTTCACCTTTTTTTATGTCTATATTTTCTATTATAATATTTTCAATATATACTGTTTCTTTAAAATCAGGATTTTTTTCAAATTTTAAATAAAAATCATTGTATTGATTCAAATCTAAATTTCTTTTATAGTTTTCTAAGTTTTCTGTCTTTTCTTTTTCATCTACACTACTTATTACAAGCATTTCAGTTAAATTAAAAGGTAGATTTTTTTCACCTTCATTTTCATATTTCAACATAATTGCTAAAACAGAACCAAATGCAACAATTATGATGAAAAGCAAAATTGCTTCTTTTAACTTTTCTTTTACAATTTTATTCATTTGTCCTCCATGTTTTTTATCTTGAGTTCTTATTATTTATATCACTTCTTTTACTTTTTTGCAACACAAACTATTGATTTTTTCTATACAATATGATATAATTGTTGAAAATACTTTTGGAGGTAATACACATGTTAAACACAGATAATTTACTAAACGTCAACTTCGATGTGAAGAAATTGTCACTTGAAGAGCTTAATGAAGCTCGGGCGATTATTCGCCAAAAATTAAGTCTTATGGAAACAATAAGATTTGTAGCAACCAAACGAGGAAAAGACACATCAAGGGTTGAACAGAACATTAAAGATCTAAGTCGGTTGCTAAACGAGGTAAAAGTTGAAACCTTGAAAAAAGAGGTTTACTGCTAAACCTTTTAATAGAAAATCCCTGCTAACGCAGGGATTTTCTTCATTTGGCGGAGATGGTGGGATTCGAACCCACGTGCCAATTGCTCAGCTAGCTGTTTTCGAGACAGTTCCGTTATGACCACTTCGGTACATCTCCTTATTTATTTCTATCTTATTTTTTCATTTGTCTAAGATTTTTAAAGAAATCTTTTAAAATTTTTTCACACTCTTCTTTGCAAATTCCATATTCTATATCTACATCATGATTAAATTTATAATCTTTAAGTAAGTTAAAAACTGATCCGCAACTTCCAGTTTTTTCATCCATAGCACCTATATAAACTTTTTTTATTCTAGATTGAATAAGAGCTCCTGCACACATACTACATGGTTCTAATGTAACATACATTTCACAATCAGAAAGTCTCCAAGATTTTAATTGTTTGCTAGCCTTCTGAATTGCTATTATTTCCGCATGTTTTGTAGAATCATATTTCTTTTCTTTTTGGTTATATGCTCTAGCAATAATCTTATTATCTTTTACAATAACTGCTCCAACAGGCACTTCCAAGATTTCTGCAGCTTTTTTGGCTTGCTTAAGAGCTTCCTTCATAAATAGTATATCTTTTTCCATCGTTCTTCCTTTAATAAATATTAAAATAATAATATCACATTTAGTTATTATAAGCAAGAAAAAAAGAACATATAAAAAATGTCCTAAAAGATTATTCAGTACTTAAAAATCATTCCCTTTTACTTATGTACTCTTTATCTTACGTATTTTTATTATTGTTCTTTTTCACTTTGTTTGAAAATCATAAAATTAAGCATTTAACTGTAATTTTGTATAATCTTCTACAATATATTTTGCTTGATTAAAGTCTTCTTCACATTTAATAATTTTATCTATTAAACTTTTAATCTTATCTTCAGTATCAAGCACATTTTTTATACTTAATACTTCTCTTTCAACAAGGTCTGTGCTTTCTTGTTTTGTAATTTTGAATCCATAAGTATCTTCTTTAATAATGTAATATTTTATAACTTCTTTGAAGTCTTCTAAAACTTTGTTAATTTCTATACTTGAATAAAGTTTATCCATTATATCCTCCTTTCTTTTTTGAACATATTCAATATAATACCATTTTCTTCCATATATAGTCAAGTAATTTTCTAAATTTTTTTACAAATTTTTCTATTTTTTATTTTTATGTAAAAAATATACATATTAAATATTTTTTGCTACTCCTATTATGAAAGCTTTTGTAGAAGGCTTATTATTTTTATTAACTTTAAAATACTTTTCAATAATTTCTTCGTTAGTATTAAAGTACATTAAACTAATTAATTTATTAATACACCATAATACATTCTGAGGCTTGGTCTTATATCTCTCAGCTACTGGTTCATAAACATATTTTAAAAAGTCTTTTATAACCATTCTATCTTCTGCTACGATTTTTATTGTATCAATTAAATATTCATACGCTAGAGAATTTCTTTTGAAATTAAAGTTCTTTAGTTCAATCATAATCTTTTCTTCATATATAGATTCGACCAACTTTCCAACTCCTTCAATAACATTCCATTTTACTTGAAATATATATGAAAAGATAATAGTATTATATTATGTAAATGCTACTTTTAGTAGTCATATTGATACTGCCATAGCATTTAATTATGCTATGTAGTATATAGAATCTGTTTTTTAAGGAAAAAGGAGGTTATTGTATGAAAAAATCATTCACAAAGCGGACAATCAGTTTCCTCTCGGCGGCCATCTTGGCCATCTCAATGGCATTTCCTACGTATGCTGCATCTGCTGTATCTAATGAACCTGGTGTATCTTCTACCGACAATGCCGGCGGCGGCACCATCTCACCAATGTA
>CANRLA010000121.1 GCA_947631315.1 uncultured Clostridia bacterium
TTGAATACTCCTTCCTAAGCGTATAAAACTATTATAACATTTCTACGCTTTCGTGTCCAAAATCTATCTTAACACCATAATATCTATAAATATATTCTATTTCACATTTATTAAACCATTTTCCATTTTTAATTTTTTTATTAAAAAATTTTTTAATTTCTTCCATATTTCCTAATTTTTTTAACATCTCATCACAATATTTTCTTTCATTTGAAAATTGATTATTCGTTGCCTTTTCAAAATTTTCAAATCTTATAGGTATAATACCTAATGCCCAATATTCATTATTTATATCCTTAATTAAAAAATCTTGATAATTAAATTTTAAATCTTCTTTCAATACAGCAATTTCTATGTCATTATATTTTGTTTTCACAATATCTTTACTAGAATATTTTAAATCATTACCATTTATATACCATACTCTTACCTTTTCGTTTTCTACCATAAAATTTTACCTTTCCTTGTTTTGGTTCTTTGTAATATGAACTGCTTTTTTTATATAATCATATAAATCATTTATTGGTAATTCTGCCATATTTCTTGCAATCTTTAGTATTTCTTTTTGAAAATCAGGTGTCATAAAGTGGTTTTTGTCTTTTTCTGTATTGTTTATTAAATTATTATAATAATCATCATTTAAGATATTTTTTCTTCCATAATTTATTAACATAGCAAGTGCCATGTTATTTTGTATTGAATTATTCCATTCTAATACCTTTTTGTAATTCTTTTCTTTCATTTTCATTTCTCCTTTTTTTATATCTTCATAGTATTTAAAAACTAATACTTTGTTTATTTTTTATAAACCCATCATTTCCCTTACTATACGATCACTTGCTTTGACCGTTCCAACCAACACAAGCATATTGAAAATTAACTCTCCTATATATTTCCATACCATAGTAACTGGAGCTACATTTACATCTACTACTGGTGGACTTGTTGCAAAAATTGAGAAAATAATACATGCTAGCATTACTATTGCTCCCTCCAAACATACTGCACAATATCCCTTAATAAAACTTTTTCCTACATTTTGCGATGGCTCTCCCGCGAATGTAGAAAGTGGTATTGGTGCAATAGCTGTATATAAATAAATTTTAAAAAATCTTCCATATACAGACAAAATCATAACAAATGAAATTATAGTAATAAACAATCCACCTATTAGAGTAACTGCCCAAAGAGGTATGCTTTCAAAAAAGCCACAAGATTCTATTGCTTTTATCATTTCATTTGGTAATACTGTTTGTGTAGCACTTCCAAAACCTCCTGCGTTCATAATTGTTGATACTACTCCTTGTACTATTTTAAATACTGCCATGAGTAGCTCTAATCCATAGGTTACTAAACCCTTTGCAATAGCAAATCTTATGAATAATTTAAGTGCTTGCTCTGGTCTTTTAATTTCTGCAAAACTTCCACATGTTCTCATTACTCCTACAACAAAAAATAATACTAATAATGCAAGTGCTATTGCTTGTATTGCTCCATGTATATTAACTATCACATCCCAAATTTGACCACCCTTAAAATCAACAGGAGATTGTGTAACTAATGTCCATATTTCACTTAATTTTCCGTTCCATGTATCAAGAGTGTTTTGTAAATTTCCAACAACCCAGTTATCTGACATTTTTTACTCACCCCCTAACTTTGTTTTGAATATTTAATATATTCTTTTTGTTTTGCATTTCTTATTTTCGCAGTTTTCTCATCTTTTAATTTTGGATTTTTTTCTTGTATTTTTCTACGACATCTAGTTATGCTTTCAAAACTAATACCTTTCTTTTTTGCTCCAAACATGACATCTATAAATTTTTTTCCTATTTCATAAGGATATAATTTACTTATTACTTGTAAAATTAAGTAACAGTCATCTTTTCTAGCTAACTCATCATTTGTAAGTATTTCTTTTACTATGTTCTGTAAATTATTTAATTTTTTCATATTGCTCTCCATATTTTGATAAGTCTATATCACTTTCCACTTCATTTCCCCAAACATCCCAGCCATTTGTTTTTTGTCTTGCAAAAAGCTCTATTCGTGGAATATCTCCAAATAGTTCAACAATTTTTTCTCTAACTTCATCAGGTTTTCTACTATGTTCTCTCCTTTCTGAAATTACACAACTACTAACTTTATTGCTAATAGGTTTCATCTTACCTTTTATTCCCATTAAGCAAACTTCACAATTTGATTTTGCATAAAAACCTACTCCAAAAAAAGGTTTTTTATTTTTTTTATTTAATTTAATCCAACTAAATCCTAAAGTTTTATAATCAAACCCCCAATAATCAAATAATTTAATTTGTTCTTTTAAATATGGAAATGTGACCCATAGAAAAAGCACACAATTTTTATCTGCTAATTCTTTTATTGGCAATGCCTTGATTTCTTCCATTGACATTAATTTATAATGACCTTCTGCTCCACCTCTAAATCTTGTTTTATGATTTGCTCGACTATTATACTTCCATGGTGGATCTGCATAGATAATGTTATACTTTTTCAAATTTTTTCATCTCCTAAATTAAAATAAGGCGAATATCTGTTGAAAATAAGATACTCGCTTTATAGTTTTATTTTTAACCTCCTGTTATTAAATCTAGTATTTCTTTTGCAAATGTTATTACAACTCCTCCTGCAAGAGTTAAGAAGCCACTCGCCCTCTGACTTGGGTCATGTGATTTTAATGACATACCTACTTGTACTATTCCAAAAGTTAGTATTATCATACCAACTGCACGAATTAAACCAAAAATAAAATTTGATAGATTATTTATTACAGTTAATGGGTCATCAGCTGCAAATACATTAAGTTGTTGTCCTACTACTAATGCTAAAGCAAAACCACCAATTATTGCTCCATTTTTCAAAAACTTTTTTATTAATTTATTTTCTTTTTTTACTTCTCTTTCTTTCATAAAATTTCCCTTTCTTTTTTGTTGATCTAAAATTAAGTTTTAGGGACAATCGAGTAGAGTAGAAAATTTTAATAGTTCATATTAAAATTTTCATCCCCTCTCACACCACCACATCGTGCCGT
>CANRLA010000122.1 GCA_947631315.1 uncultured Clostridia bacterium
ATGATTATGAATGTTGTACCAGTAATTCCACCTGATTTAAGACCAATGGTTCAGTTAGATGGTGGTAGATTTGCAACTTCAGACTTAAATGATCTTTATAGAAGAGTAATAAACAGAAATAACAGATTAAAAAGACTATTAGAATTAGGAGCACCTGAAATTATTGTAAGAAATGAGAAAAGAATGTTACAAGAATCAGTAGATGCCCTAATAGATAATGGAAGACGTGGAAGACCAGTAACAGGAGCTGGAGGAAGACCTCTAAAATCACTATCAGATATGCTAAAAGGAAAACAAGGTAGATTCCGTCAAAACTTACTTGGAAAACGTGTTGATTACTCAGGCCGTTCAGTTATAGTTGTAGGACCAGAACTTAAGATTTATCAATGCGGTGTTCCAAAAGAAATGGCAGTAGAACTATTTAAACCATTTGTTATGAAAGAATTGGTTTCAAGAGGGTTAGCACACAATATTAAGAATGCTAAGAGAATGGTTGAAAGATTAGACTCAGCAGTTTGGGAAGTACTAGAAGATGTAATAAAAGATCATCCAGTATTATTAAACCGTGCTCCAACACTTCATAGACTAGGAATCCAAGCATTTGAACCAGTTTTAGTTGAAGGTAGAGCAATAAAACTACATCCATTAGTTTGTACTGCATTCAATGCAGACTTCGATGGTGACCAAATGGCTATTCACTTACCATTATCACCAGAAGCACAAGCAGAAGCAAGATATTTAATGCTATCAACAAATAACCTTCTAAAACCAACAGATGGTGCACCAATCACAGAACCATCACAAGATATGATTTTAGGAGCATATTACTTAACAATGGATGTCGAAGCAGATCCAAATGATGATGAAGAAACAATAGATAAAAAAGGAACAAAAGGTGCAGGAAATTACTTCTCTTCTCCAAATGAAGCAGAAATGGCTTATGCTAATCATGACCTAGGAGTACATGCTAAAGTTCATGTTAGAATGGCAGACTATGATGAAGAGGGAAAAGAAATATCACATGGATTTATTGAAACAACAGTTGGAAGAATTATATATAATAAAGGAATTCCACAAGATTTAGGATTTGTAGATAGAACTGACAACAAAAATAAATTTGAACCTGAAATTAACTTTACGGTTGCTAAAAAGCAATTAAAGCAAATAATAGATAAATGTATATATGTACATGGACTAGATAGAACAGCAGAACTTTTAGACTACATCAAAGCAACAGGATATAAATATTGTACAACAGCTGGAATGACAGTATCTATAGATGACGTTAAAGTACCAGAAGAAAAGAAAAATCTATTACTAGAGGGTGAAAAAGAAGTTGAAAATGTAACAAAACAATATGCGCGTGGATTAATTACAGAAAATGAACGTTACAACAATGTAATTAAAATTTGGGAAAAGACAACAGACGAAGTTGCAGAAGCAATGCAAAATAACTTTGATGATTTAAATCCATTGTTTATGATGTCAAAATCAGGAGCCCGTGGTAACATCAGCCAGTTAAGACAAGTTGCAGGAATGAGAGGACTTATGGCAAGTACAACTGGTAAAACTGTTGAGATACCTATTAAATCATCATTCCGTGAAGGTCTAGATTCACTAGAATACTTTATTTCAGCACACGGTGCCCGTAAAGGACTTTCAGATACAGCTTTAAGAACAGCAGACTCAGGATATTTAACAAGAAGATTAGTTGATGTATCACAAGATATAATTGTAAGAGAAGACGACTGTGGAACAGATGAAGGACTAGAAGTATATGCAATTAAAGATGGAAATCAAGTAATAGAAAAATTACAAGAAAGATTAATTGGAAGATATCCTATTGAAAATATAGTAGATCCTGAAAGTGGAGAAATACTATGTGATACAGAAACAATGATAAGCGAAAAAGTAGCAAACAAAATAGTAGATTTAGGAATTGAAAGATTAAAAGTTCGTTCACCATTAAATTGTAGAACAAAACATGGAGTATGTGCTAAATGTTATGGTATGAGTATGGCAACGAGAGAAAGAGTCAATATTGGTGAATCAATAGGAACAATTGCTGCACAATCAATAGGTGAGCCAGGTACACAGCTTACAATGAGAACTATTCACTCAGGTGGTGTTGCTGGTGTTGCAGATATTACACAAGGTCTTCCTAGAGTTGAGGAGCTATTTGAAGCTCGTAAACCAAAGGGATTAGCCATAATCACGGAAATATCAGGAAAAGTTAAAATTTCTGAAGAAAAGAAGAAAAAACAAGTTACAGTTACATCAAAAGATAATAGCAAAACATATTCAATTCCATTTGGCTCAAAATTATGTGTAACTGACGGACAAGAAATTGGTATAGGAGACCCTATTACAGAAGGTTCAATTAACCCTAATGAAATATTAGCAATTAAAGGTCCTGATGGTGTTCATGAATATCTTGTTCAAGAAATACAAAAAGTATATAGAAACCAAGGTGTTGATATAAATGATAAACACATTGAAGTAATTGCAAGACAAATGCTTAAGAGAGTAAGAGTAGAAGACCCAGGAGATAGCTCTTTACTTCCAGGTTCACTAATTGATATTAACGAATTAGATGATATAAATGAAAAACTAAGAGAGGAAGGAAAGAAAGAAGCTCAAGGAAAGAGAATTCTACTTGGAATAACTAAAGCATCCTTAGCTACAGAAAGCTTCTTATCAGCAGCTTCATTCCAAGAAACAACAAAGGTTCTTACAGAAGCAGCAATTAAGGGAAAAGTAGATAACCTAATAGGATTAAAAGAAAATGTTATCATTGGTAAATTAATCCCATCAGGAACAGGAATGCAAAGATATCAAGATACACATATAAGCACAGAAGAAGTTGAATCAGGAGCAGAGGCACCAAGAGCAGATGAAAATTCTGATGTAGCAAGTATGTAATTAAAAATACAAAATTGGTGTGTAAAAAAACACACCAATTTTGTCATTGGCGCTTCTAGCTTGAAAAAACCACTGGTTCTACCAGTGGTGGATAAAAAATTGTAATAAAAACCTCCTATAGTA
>CANRLA010000123.1 GCA_947631315.1 uncultured Clostridia bacterium
GCTGAATTATTAGAATTAGATAATAGTGGAATACATGTAGCTCAATATTTAACAGAGTATGTACCAAAAGAAATATTAGAACAAAAATTTATGGATAGTATAGAAAAGGCTAAAATTCAACTAGAACAAAGAAAAAATATTGAAAATAAAGAGTAATCAAAATTTTCTCGACATTCTCGAGAAAATTTAAAATAAAAAATTATGTTTAATGTGTAAAGGTATTTTTGAAAATAAAAATACAACATTTATGACTGAATTAGATGATTGTATCATTATTATAAAAAATGTGCCTTCTCAAGTATGTAAGCAATGTGGAGAAATATATTATACTAATGAGGTAGAAAAGCAATTAGAAATATTGGTAAATATTGTTAGAAACTCAATTACTGAAATTACTGTAATCAATTATGCAGAAAAAGTAGCTTAAAATTTATAAAAAGATTAGAACTTCATATCAAAATTCTAATCTTTTTATTTGTTCATATTATTTAGTTTCTATTCTTTTTTATCAGTGGTTTCATTATCGCTTTGTTCGTTACTTTCGGTTTGTTCATTTTTTGCTATTTCAATAATATCTTCTTTTTCTTCGGCAACCTTTTCAATACTTACAACTTTTCCACCATCTGATGTTCTCATTAAAGTAACGCCTTGTGTATTTCTGCCCAGTATGCTTATTTCACTTGCTTTTATTCTTATTATAACTCCACCATCTGTTATCATTAAAACATCATCATTTTCGTCTACAATTCTTATTCCAACGATATCACCTGTTTTTGGAGTTATTTTATATGTAATAACGCCTTTTCCGCCTCTTGTTTGAACTCTATATTCTTCAAGTTCTGTTCTCTTTCCAAATCCATTTTCTGTAATTGCAAGTAATGTTTCCTTATTTTGTTCATTTATAGATTCCATTCCTATTACATAGTCATCTTTATCTAATCTCATTCCTATAACGCCTTGTGCAGTTCTTCCAACAGGTCTTACATCTTTTTCGCTATAAGTAATACTCATTCCCTTTTTAGTAACCATGACTATATTGTTGTTTCCATCAGATAATCTTACATCTATTAATTCATCGTCATCTTTTAATGTTATTGAAATAAGTCCTGTCTTTTTGCCTGAATCGTACTCTTTAAATGGAGTCTTTTTAATTAATCCTTGTTTTGTAGCCATTAATAAATATTGATTATCAGTAAATTTCTTTACTGGAATTACGGCAGTTATTTTTTCTCCTCCGCTTAGGGATAGAAGGTTTACAATCGCTGTTCCTTTTGTTGTTCTTCCTGCTTCAGGAACTTCAAAACCTCTTAATTTATATAGTTTTCCTTTATTACTAAAGAATAACAATATATCATGTGTTGAAGCTGTAAATATCTGTTTGACAAAGTCTTCCTCTCTAGTTGTCATTCCTGTAATTCCCTTGCCTCCTCGTCTTTGGCTTTTATATGTATCTAGTGGGATTCTCTTAATATAACCAAAGTGTGTTAGAGATATTACAGTTTGTTCTTCTTGTATAAAATCTTCGTCTTCAAGTTCTTCTTCTGAAGCAACTAGCTTTGTTTTTCTGTCATCTCCATATTTTTCAATCATTTCAAGAGATTCTTCTTTTATTATGTCATCAACTAAATTCTCATTTGCTAAGATATCTCTTAAATGAGCTATTAACTTCATTAATTCATTGTATTCTTCTTCTATTTTTTCTCTTTGCAATCCTGATAAAGTTCTTAATCTCATATCCAAAATAGCTTGAGCTTGAATATCATCAAGTCCAAATCTTTCCATTAATCTTTCTTTTGGATCATCATAAGAGCCTCTTATAATTTTTATAACTTCATCAATATTGTCAATTGCAATTCTTAATCCTTCTAATATATGAGCTCTTGCTAGTGCTTTATCTAAATCAAATTTAGTTCTACGAATTATTACAGTTTTTCTATGGTCAATGTAATTATCTAGACATTCTCTTAAAGTTAATATTTTTGGAACATTATCTACTAAAGCAAGCATTATAATTCCAAAAGAATCTTGCATCTGAGTATATTTGAAAAGTTTATTTAAAATTACTTTTGCATTAACATCTCTTTTAAGTTCTATAACAACTCTTACTTTTTCTTCTCTATCAGATTCATCTCTTACTTCAGAAATTCCCTCTATTTTTTTATCTCTTGCTAATTGATTTATATCTATAATTAATTTAGCTTTATTTACTTGATATGGTAATGAAGAAACAATTATTCTTTGCTTATTTCCAGACATTTCTTCTATTTCTGCTTCTGCTCTTAATATAATTTTTCCTTTTCCTGTTAAATATGCTTGTTTTATTCCTTCTCTTCCCAAAATAGTTGCACCAGTAGGAAAATCAGGTCCTTTTACTATTTTCAAAAGTTCTTCATCTGATATTTCTTCACCAGTTTCTCTTAATTCAACCATTCTTATTACTGCATTAAGTACTTCTTTTAAATTGTGTGGTGGAATATTTGTAGCCATACCAACTGCAATTCCTGAAGAACCATTTACAAGAAGTGCTGGTAATTTTGCTGGTAATACTGTTGGTTCTTGTCTTATACCATCAAAGTTAGGCATAAAATCAACTGTATTTTTTTCAATATCAGTTAACATTGTTTCTGCTATTTTAGCCATTCTAGCTTCAGTATAACGATAAGCTGCTGCTCCATCACCATCAATAGAACCAAAATTTCCATGTCCATCGATTAATGGATACCTAAGTGAGAAATCTTGTGCTAATCTTACCATTGCATCATAAACTGAAGAATCTCCATGTGGATGATATCTACCTAAAACATCTCCGACGGTTGTTGC
>CANRLA010000124.1 GCA_947631315.1 uncultured Clostridia bacterium
GACCCTTAGGCTCCCCGAGGTACAATCCATTTCCGACTTCAGTCCCGTAGGTTTTCTGAAGTACTGATCTATTATAGATAGTATAACATTCTAATCTTGAGTTTGTCAAGTAAAATGTTAAATTTATCTATTAATAAATATTATATTTTAATTTATGAAATTTATACTATACATATTAAGTATTATAATTTAATATGAAGTATTTACATATTTTATTTTAAATGAAGATGTTCATTTATTATATATTTTTAGATTTATTTTAAAATGTCTTGCTTATTTTATAATTTTTCTATATAATAAGCTTGTAAAATCTTTTAAATTTGAAAGGAGAATTTATATGAATTTAAACATAACTGGAAAAGATTTCGAATTGACTGATTCAATTAAAAATTATATTGAGGATAAAGTTAGTAAAATATCAAAATATATAGGAGAAGAATTTGATGCTAATGCAACACTAAAGATAGAAGGTGCAGAACAAGTTGCAGAAATTAGAATAACTTATTCAGGAGAGACAATTAAAGCTGTTACAGCAAGTAAAGATTTATATTCATCTGTTGATAAAGACATAGACATTTTGGAAGGACAAATAAGAAAAATTAAAACTAAAAAAGATAGACAAAATATGACTGATACTATTAGATTTCAAGAATCTCAATTTGATGAAGATAGCATAGAAGGTGAAATTATAAAAACAATTTATTATGATATTAAACCAATGACAGCTGAGGACGCTAAGCTTATTCTAAAAGGTGATGTTAAAAATAAATTTTTACCTTTTATAAATATTGATACTAATAAGGTAAATGTAATTTATAAATTAAAAGATGGCAAAAACTTTGGTATGTTAGAGCCTGAAGATTAATTATTTATACAAAAGAGAGATTCTATCAATTTGTTAATCTCTCTTTTTTGCTGTTTGTTTAATTTTAGAAAGGATTGTTTATGAAATACGATTTAATTGTAATTGGAATGGGACCTAGTTCAGTATTTTTAGCTTATGAATTAGTAAAATTAAATAAAGCCAAAAATATTTTATTAATTGAAGAAGGAAAAAGAGTTGAAAATAGAACTTGTCCTATTGAAAAAGCTGGAAAATGTATGAAATGTAAACCATTTTGCAGTATAACTAGTGGTTTTTCAGGTGCTGGTGCTTTTTCTGATGGAAAACTTTCTTTATATAACCCTGAAGATGATGATATCTATGTTGGAGGTGTTTTGCACGAATACATAGGCGTTAATGAGACTAAAAGTTTAATAGATTATACTGACAAAATTTATTTAGATTTTGGCGCTGATAAGAAATTAGAAGGTATTCAATATAAAGACGAAGTTAAAAAACTTTATAATAAGGCTAAAAAGAATGGTATTAATTTAATAAGTATTCCAATTAGACATTTAGGTACTGAGAAGAGTCATGAACTTTATGGTAGAATTGAAAAATATCTTGAAGACAATAATGTTAATATGAAGTTTAATTGTATTGTTCAAGATATTATTGTAGAAAATAATAAAGTTAAAGGTGTTAAGATTAAGGATTCTAGTTTGATTAGTGACGAGAGTGCTCCTTTAGAAGAGATTTTTTCTGACAACGTTGTTATTGCAGTTGGTAGAAAAGGCGCTAATTGGCTTACTTCCCTATGTGACAGACATAATATAGAAACTGAAGCTGGAATTGTTGATATAGGCGTTAGATATGAATTACCTGATGAAGTTATGAAAGATGTTAATAAATATATGTATGAAGGTAAATTTATAGGACGTCCTGGACCTTTTGGAGACAAAGTAAGAACATTTTGTCAAAATCCAAGTGGATTCGTTGCTCCTGAAGTTTATGATAACAATTTAACTTTAGTAAATGGTCATTCTTATAAAGATAGAAAAAGTACAAATACTAATTTAGCCCTTTTAGTTTCTCACCATTTCAATCACCCTTTTGATAAACCTATTGATTATGGAAGAAATGTAGCTAAAAATTTAAATGAATTAGGTAATGGAAACGTTGTCGTTCAAAGACTTGGAGATATTTATCGTGGAAAGCGTACGTGGCAAAATGAATTAGAGACTAATAAAGTAGTCCCTACTCTTAAAGCTGCTGTTGCTGGTGATATTACATTTGCACTTGGATATAGAACTATGACGAACATTTTGGAATTCATTAGACAGATGGATAAAGTAATTGAAGGCTTTGCAGACCCTGCAAATCTTTTATACGGTCCTGAAATTAAGTTCTATAGCAATAAGGTTGTGATTGATAAAAATTTTGAAACAAGTGTTAAAGGTCTATACTCTATTGGAGATGGCGGAGGTCTTACTCGTGGACTTATGATGGCATCTTGCTCAGGTGTATATCTAGCAAGAGTATTAGCAAAAAAATTT
Organism: uncultured Clostridia bacterium; assembly: GCA_947631315.1. Taxonomy (GTDB): domain Bacteria; phylum Bacillota; class Clostridia; order TANB77; family CAG-508; genus CAG-793. The sequence goes on from CANRLA010000124.1 coordinate 2,380, forward strand.
AATTAGTATTATTTATTATATAAATTGTTGCCGAAATGCTACAACATAATGATACTATAAAAACTAAAACTTAACAGTATCAGCATCTTTCGTATTAACTATTTTACAATAAAAAAGTCCTTAAATAATTAACTCATTTAAGGATTTTTTATCTGAATTTTATTATTCTGCTTTTTTTGTTGTTTTCTTTGTTGTAGCTGATTTTGTTGCAGTTTTCTTTGTTGCTGTTTTAGTTGTTGTCTTTTTTTCTTCTGCTGTATTTTCCTTTTTCTCAGCACTCTTTACTTCAGCTTTTTTAGTTTCTGTCTTTTTTGCTGGAGCCTTTTTGCTTGTATCTTTATTTGTAAACTTTTTCTCTAAATTAGATTTTTTTCTAGATGCAGCATTTTTTGAAATAAC
>CANRLA010000125.1 GCA_947631315.1 uncultured Clostridia bacterium
GAGGGACTAGAAACTGCAAAATTAGAAGGAAAAAGAATAGGTACACCTAAAGGAACAAAGCTTATAACAAAAAAATCAATTCAAGCAAAAGAAATAATATTAAAACATAGCAAAACATTTGGAGGAGCTTTAAATGATGAAGAATGTAGAAAATTAACAGGAATATCAAGAAATAGTTATTATACATACAAAAAGCAATTAAAAGAACTATCAATATAAACAATACAAGACTGTAAGCATAAATAAGCTTACAGTCTTTTATATATTTATTTTAAACTATCTAATTCATTCTGTAATGTTATAGCAGTCCTTTGATATTCAGCATTAAGACTTCTTAATTTATCTGAAAGTTCAACAACTTTACTTGAAGAAGAAGGATAATCCATTCTATAAAATAAGTTAGTCATTTTGTATTTGTAAAAATTACAAAGTTTGTTTAAAGTCAAAAGTCCTATTTCTTTTTTCCCATTTTCATATTTACTAATATAATCAGCTTTTATATTTACTGCATTAGATACATCTTTTAAAGTTAATTTTTTACTTTTTCTTACTCTCTTTAGCTCATTACCAAATTTACTTAAAAATCTTTTTTCCTCTTCTTCGAGTTTTCTTCCCATTTCTATCTCCTCCTTAAATTATCATATCACAAAATACTACTTATTTCAATAAAAAATATTAAAATAGGTATAATTTATATTTTGAGCTAAAAATTTTTTTATTCTTACAGTCATCTAAATTTCGGAACTTTTTATATAAAAAATGGGACAAGTTTTTTAGTCAAAACATGATTAATACATATAGAGAAATCAATCTCAAAAAAATGTATGAAGATAAAACAACCAAGAATTACAACAGTACATTAAAACTTTAGAAGAAGGAGGAATGTTCTATGATTGCAATAGCAAAAGCAATTTACAAAAGTAAAGAGTTTATAGAAGGTTATACATTTGAAAGCAATAAGCGTACCGTTGTTGTAAAAGAACAATACAAACTAAAGATTGATGAAATAGATAGTAATGGAGCTATAAATCAACAAACAATAGTAGCTTATGCAGATAATGAAGCACTAATGCACAAATTAGAGAATTTAATTGCATATCAACAAGTTAATTTTGTTGTAGATATAAGCTACTACAGAGGCACATTAAGCAAAATTATAGTGTTAGATGTAATTGATTCTAAAGTAGAACAAGAAGAAGTTGCTAATATCTTTAGCAGATATGGGTATTAGGAGGAACAAGATTTATTCTTGTTTCTATCCTAAAATCAGGAGAAAGCTTCTTCTGGTTATGTGTGAATAAAGGAGGTGAATAATCATGGCAAATCACACGGATACAGTAGATATACAACTTTCTTTAAAATCAGATGTTGTTGAAACTGTAAAAAGCAAACTATATTCATCATCTGATGAAGCAGGTATATATATTCTTTCTCCATCTTATCTTCCAGTTGCATTTAGATACCAATGTAGAGGTTACTACTTAATTGTAAAACTATCACATGAATTTACAGCAGGAATAGAAACAGCAGAAGAATTAAAAGAAAAAGTAATACAACTTGTTATAGACTTCTTTCATATTAGTACATTTGACATAGTTAAATATAAAGTAGTAAAAACTTCTAAATTTAAAATAAGAGTAAGAAGTTCTACTGGAAAAGTAATAGAAAGAAAAATTGGAGGAAATAAGATACACCAAGACTTTGTAGAAATAAACAGAATAGAGTATAAAAATGATTACCAATTAAAAGTAGCTGATGAAAAATTTGTAGCAATGGATATCTTTAGAATATCAGCTGACAATAGTAAAAGTCTACAAAAAGGAGAGTGGAAATACTCTAACAGAACTAATTGTACCTATGAAAGTGATAAAAACAATCATGTATCAATAACCTGCTACTTTAAAGAGTATGAAAGACTAAAAGATGGAGATATAAAAGGATCAGAAAAGTACAAAAATATACTTCGAACAGAAGTAAAAGTTAAAAATGCACATCTTAATTATCAAAGAAGAAATAATCACAGAGATAAAACTTTAGCAAATTACTTTAAAACAGATGTTGCACAAGAGTACTTTCAGAATTATATAGAGCCAATTTTTTATACTGAACCTTTTTATAGACTAGATATAGCTTTAAATATAATCTCTCAATATGGAGAAGATGATGAAGATGAGGAGAAAAACAAGAAAAAAGAACATTTAAAAAATTTTCAGAAAGCTAGATTATCTGCATTTTTAACTAGAATAAATGAAGTTGGTATTACAGCTGTCAAAGCAGAACATGATGTAGAAACATTTAAAAATTACATCAAAAAGATTAGAGAATTAGGTATAAACCCACTTTGTTTCTCTCCAATTATAAATGGTAAACCAATTTCAATAGAAAAAATGGAGAATTTTACTCTTTTTGAAAATGCAATAGAGGAAGATATTTAAAATAATATGCTTGGCTAGCTATATAACTAGCCAAAGCAAATATATTAAAATTTTAGGAGGAAATTAAAAATGATAGAAGATGTTTCAATAAAAATTGAAAATAAATGGTACAAATTAAAAGAAAGTGAAAAAAACCCT